>NZ_CP106736.1:4245000-4508233 GCF_030035605.1 Silvimonas soli
TCCAGCGAAGGAGTAAGTATTTTGCTGGCCCAAATTGTCGCGCCATTCGTCCCCGTGGTTACCACATGAAATTTGGGGGCATTTTGCAAGGTGGTACGGTACAAGACAAAATTGCTGCCGCCATTCACCTGGATCAGGCGTGGATTGTTTTGATTGGCATTGCTCATGGTTTTGGTCAGTGCACCAACATCCCACCAGGTCAGCGTATTTGCATAAGTGCCGCTAGTCATCACCGCGCCACCACGGCCATCAATTGTCCCGTCACCAACTACGCCGCTATTGTTGGGTGTGATGCTGATAAGCGGGCTGCAGCCATTATCACTAGCGGATGTCGCACCACAGGTGTTTTTGCCGGCGATCTGGTAGTCAACCGGGCTACGCGATGCGAACAGGGTGATACCGCTATCAATCCATAGTGTGACGCCTGCTTTGAGCGTGAGCGGGCCCGACAAGAAGGCATTTTCGCCATTCGCCCCCGTAACCAGTTTGACCGCCTGGCCATTCGCACAGGAGTTGAGCGCACTCTGAATTCGCGACGCATCTGGTTGCGAATTTGCTGGAGTAGCATCAATTGAATTGTCCAGCAGGCCTTTGGCGTTTCTGGTGAGGCTGGCATTTACCGTTGCACAAACAGCGGTAGGTAGGGTGGGTTCTTTGCCCGCTACTGCAGCGTCATTTTGTGCGCTGAGTGGCCAGGAACCAATGGACGGTGCAGGCACGGGAGTAGGGCTTGGTGTTGGGGTTGGGATAGGTATGGGGTTCGGAGTTGGTGTAGGGGTTGCTGCCGAATTATCAGCAGGAGGCGTTGTTGAGCTGTTTGCCTGGGCGCTCCCAGAGTCTGCGCCACCTCCGCAGCCGGCTAGCGAGATAGTCAGGAACAGTGAAGCGAGCGCGCAACTGCCCGCATTGGGTTTGGAGTAGTTCATGTGCGGTCCTTGCACGACTTGGCAGAACGCCAGCCGAATTTTTGTGGGAGCATGATGACGCCGCGCAGATATAGCCCGCGGCGTCATAAGGACGATGAAGTTAAGGTTTGATCATTAGCCCCTGAATAACCATGGTGCCCCCGGTATTGATGTTCTGCAGACGCAGAATGAGCGGCTGAGTGATTGGGGTGGGGATGAGGTTGGTTTCATCGCAGACGTTACCCGTGCAAGCTGCTCGGCTCGGCGACGTGGTTACAATATTGGTCCAAGTCGTGCCGTTAGTGCTGTAGTCGAGCTGATAGCCATTACTACCTGCCCGATAGAATTCAAAGCTGAACTGACTAAGTTTAGGGAGGTTGAAGGTGACAAAACCGCCGCCGGTAGCCGAGCCGGTGAACGTTTTGGATAACTGAATATTGCCCACGAGACTGCTGCCTGACGCTAGATCAGAGGTGTATTTCACAGTGGAACTGGCACCAGTAGTTGTGCCATTGCCATTTTGGCTGGCGCAGATGAATTGTGAGCCTGTCGCTGCAACCATCGAGCCTGATCCCGGGCCGTTTGGCGTGCCGGGGTAACTTTCAAAGATGGCGGCGTCCCCGGTGGGTGCCAGACCCGCAAGGTAGGCACTGGCGTTTGCAGTGCCACCCATTGTATTGCCAAGTGAGGCCAATGGCGTAACCATGGTGCCTGTGGCTCCTCCAAACGAGGTGTTCAACGTCGCCACATCAATCATGACACCGCACGAGCCCGCGATCTGGGTTGGAGTGCCCGTAGGTGTGGGGGTTGTAGTCGGGGTCGGAGTTGGTGTCGACGTTGGGGTAGGAGTGGGTGTTGGAGTTGGAGTTGGAGTCGGCGTCGGCGTTGCAACCGGAGTTGGCGTCGGTGTTACGCTTGGCGTTGCTGGTGCCTTGGGTGATGCGGCTGTTGATGGCGCGCCGACCGGATCGGCATTGGTGCCATCGCCACAAGCGCTCAGTGTTGATGCAAATAATGCAGCGATAGCCGCAGCCTGCAGTGTTTTTCTGGTTTGATTCATTGCAGCTCCCCCCATAAATTTAACTGAAGCCCGGCTTTGCTGTTCCTTCCGTGGATTCGCCAAGGTAGCGTATCAACCAGGTTATGCATCTGATAAGCAAAGGTTATTTCCGGGCCGATATACCCAATACCCGCCAATCAATGTGTGGGGCGTGTATCAAAGTAAGCACAATATGCGTCTGATATATCAGAAATATTTGCCGGTATGCTAGGGGGAAACAGACGTGAGCGGCTACGCGTAACACGCAATGTCATGACAAAAATCAACCGCATGTGTACTTATGGAAAAATGACTACATGTGGCGGGATGAGGCAGAGCAAGTGGCATGCTGTTTGCTTGGTTCAAAAGGAGCGAAGTGAGAAAAGTGGGGCTCACTGTATCTTGAAGTGGCGGCCATCCGTGGCGACCGGGGTCCTGCGAGCTAAATCTGACGCTGCTTGTTTGCCTGTTTGGGAAGGCATTGCGCTTGTATCGTTGGGCTCTCCAACTTCTGGCGTAAGTGGATTCAATATTCGCATGGGCTATTAAAACCTGCCGAGTATCGCCAAAGCAGCGTTCCACGAAGCGCTATCGCCGGGAAATTACCTAAAATACAGAAGCTTGTGATCATGGGTGTTTGTGATGCTAACCGTATCCAGCCCTGTTGCCGGGAATCTGTTGCGTATGTATGCGCAGTCGGGTTCGGCTGCACCGGTGGATGGTGATAACGGTAGCAATGCAAACACGCCGCGTAGTGCCAGTGGGCAAACTCTGGACAACGCTCAGCAACAACAGGTGGACCAGCTTCAGAAAATTGACAAGGCCACGCGAGCACATGAGCAGGCGCATCTGGCTGCTGCTGGCGGGTTGACGATTGCGGGGCCTAACTATCAACTGACTATGGGGCCGGACGGCAAGCAGTACGCCAATGGTGGCGATGTGCAGATTGATGTGAGCGAAGGGCGCACTCCGGAAGAAACCGTGCGCAAGGCGCGCATTATCCAGGCTGCCGCGCTGGCGCCGGCGCAGCCGTCGACGCAGGATATTTCGGTTGCCGCGCAGGCCCAAGCCATGGAGCAGAAAGCAGAGCAACAAATCGCGCAGCGTAGTACGCAAAGCCAGCAACTGGCCAATGCGTATCAGCCTGATTTACCTGCAATTTCAGGATTTTCCAATAGCGCCTGACTTTGCCCGCAGCGTCTTTCTGTGTTCAATTGCGATGAGGCCAGCACCCGCAGATGCTCCCTCCAGTATGAAACCGTTATCTCCTTGATAAGTGCCGAAGCTGTCCCAAGTGGGTGAGGGGGATAGCAGATGCTGGCGAACCCCGAGTCTGGTTATTGGGGATGCAGTTCTTCAAGCGTTTCAGCTAACCCTCGGCCAAACACCCGCAAATTGGTGCGCACGGTGACCAGATCGGTGACGTGAAATGGCAAGCTGCCTTTGCGTACTACCAGGATATCGCCGGAGTCGCCCTTGGGTGCTTTGGGGATGAAGAAGGTCTGCCAGTGAATGGTTTCCTCCACCAGAAACGCGGCTAGCCATTGACCGTCACTTTTTTCCAGCAGCCCGCCTTGCCAGGCGTCGGCGTCATGCACGTCAAATTGCTCGTCGGCCATCGATTTGAGAAAGCTCAGTGACGGCATGACACGCACCGCCACGCCCTCGACCGAGTCTCCCATCAGGCGCAGTACGGTAGCCCGTTGCAACAATAAACCCAAGGCAAAGCACAGTAAAACGAGAGCGGAAATGGCCAGCACGGTCAGCGTGAATTCGCCCAGAAAGTGCTGAATGCCGATTTTGTCGGCCAGAGGTGCTTCCAGCTTTTTGAGTGTGCCTATGAATCTGGCAAAGACATAAAGCAGCACGCCCAGAGGCAGCGCAAACAACACACCGCTGATCATGATTGCCAGAAAGCGCTTGAGCATGAGTGCCCTCCCTGTTGGCCAAATGAAAAGACAAGGCCCCAAAATACATATGGGGCCTTGTCATACTCCAGCTTGCACAAGTGCGGCAGCTGCGTACTGTTTAAGGCGCGTTCACCACAACGTAGGTGACATTGCTGCCCTGATATTGCGGCTGGTACCAGGTGCTGCCGCATTGCATATAAGCCGTGTTGCCATGCATGACCTGGACGCAGCCGCTGGTCGGCATTTGTGCCGGGGTCAGAATGGCGCCGACCACGGCCACGGTTGCAGTAATGGCCGCTGCCGTGGCAATAGGATGATAGTTATTGTCATAGCCATAACCACCGCGACCATTGTTTTCGACGTTCACGTTGACGTCGCGGTTGTTGTTGACGTTCACGTTGTTGTGGCTGTTGTTGATATTGGTTTTGTTGCCCACGTTGTTACCGTTGGCCACTCTGTTACCACCATTGCCGTTGTTGTGGGCGCCGCCCCCAGCGGGTTTATTAACCGAAGTGCGGGCCGCTCCCCTGGCGCCGGGTCCGGCATTGGCGGCATCCGCCAAGCCCAGTGTCATCAGGGCTGCAGTGATAAGGGATAGCAATGCGACATGTGTTCTGGATTTCATCATTGGCCCCTTATTCGCTTGCCTTGGTTAGTGGAATGGACACATCACCTTTGCCTGGCACGAAGGTAAAGCTGGATGACTTGATGACCGGCTTGACGTTCCACGTGTAGACCGCGCTGTATTCCGGATGGGCATCATCAGTTAGCGTGGTGATCACCAGCTTGCATGGCAGCGGTTTTTCCGAGCGGGTGACCCACAACTGCCAGTCCATGCCTTCCTGGCGGAATGCCAGGTGGTCGCACATCTTGCCATTGATCTGGGACGGGCCGACATACAGCGCGCTGGTCAACGCACTAGCCTGCGATTTATCGGTGCCAAACAGGAACAGATCCTCCAGCGGGATCTGAATGCCGTAGTGATCTTCAAGGTCGTGTATGGCATCGGAAATCTTGCCGGGCGCATTCACCGTGGTGTAGTACTTCAGGTTTGGCGAGTACTGGGTCAGTTTGCTGCCGTTGTAAAAGAAACGACGGCTTTGGGTATCGCTTTCCACTGCAGCGTACATTTTGGTACGACCATCCACCTGCAGTTTGGTAGTGGCCTGCATTTGCAGTTTCTGGCCGGTTTCCAGCACGGTGTCATGGGTAATGGCAGCGTCTACTTCAAATCTGGGCAGGCTACGCAAGTAGTTGCCCATCTGGGTCAGTTTATCGACCACGTGCGGGTTGACTACCGCAGCCGGTGCGGACGCGTCGGCCGCTGCAGGTGTTGCATCCTCCGCCCATGCATGCATCGCCACCGGGGCGAGCAATGCACACATTAGCTTTAGTTTCCACGTCATGTGTTTTCTCCAGCGTGTTTGAACGTACTTAGGTGAAGTTGAAACTCCGCAGTCAGCGGGGTTTTCTGCATGCAGTTTGTGCGGGCAACCAAGGGGCACCGGTAGCGGTGTTATCCATGTTCTGGCCCGCATAAATGATGGCTGGCTGATACCCCCTATGTTCTAGCACCTTAATTACGAACTTGTAATTTAATTGGCAAAATGTCGCAGGGGGAGCGAGGTTTTCGCAAAATGTAATCGGCTGATTCGTGATACCGGCTATGTGGTTTTGGCCAGGCTTGCACACGCAAAGAGCGCGTAGTTGCAAGTGGTCAATTTTTGCTAAGCTGCAGAAAAACAACGAATTTATGGATTATTTTGCTGAGGTTAAGGTGGGACGGTGTTTTGTGAGGACTATGTACAGTCGTCTACAGCTTTCCAGTTTTTGTAAGTTGTGGTCGGCAAGTGCAATTTTTACATTCTATATTGATCGTAATTTCGCGGAGCCGGTGGCACGGCGGTCGCGAAAAGGGATGGTGTGACAAGCAGCCAGCAGAGGCTGCGGCAAACGGTGTGCGACCAGATAGCGCACCCGCTTCAATGAGTGTTCGATATGTCAGAAAAACAAGGTTCCACTCGCGCGCAGAGCCCGCTGCGTCCGCGCTCCCACGCTCTGGCGCTGGAACCGCGCATTTTGTTCGACGGTGCCGTCGCGGCAGCGGTTGAACAACACCACGCCGATAGCACCCACGCTCTGAAAGTGTGCTGCTTGGGCTAAAAACTCATCGCCAAGCCGAGGGATACCCCGGAGACATTATTGCCAAACACATAGCGCGCCACTAGCCGGGTGCGCGTGACAATGATGTCGTACTTGCTCGAATCCAGTTCCATCCCCACGCCCAACGAGGTGAGATAGTCGAACCCCAAGGCGCCGCGCAATTGGCCGAGGTATTGGGTATGGGCAAACTCCAGCACATAGCGCACCGGACGGTCCAGCGCGGTCATGCCGGTCGGGGCGCGGTAGCGGGCCCATACGCCCAGACTTTGCGCGTCAGCATGCCCTTTCACCGCATCATCCGAGCCACCAAAGCTTTCCAGTGCGATATTGGAATAACGCAGCTCGATTTCCTGTTCGCGCTCGGGTTTGAAATCCTCATACACCAGCATCAGTGAGCCACCCAGGCCATAAGCATTCAAGGTGCCGCCATCTACAAAACTGATGTCCCGATCTGTCTTGTGGTTAATCAGCCATTCTCCGGCGGAAAGATCACTCACTACCTTGCCCAGCGCGATATTGAGAATAGGGCGGATTTTGATGTACTGCGTGATGGGGAAGTCCCAACCAATGCCGCCGCTGACATCACCGGTATTCCAGCGCAGCGGCAGCTTGCGTTCATCTACACCGTTGGTGGCAAGAAAAGTGGGGTCGTAGCGCATATACGCCGCCAGTCCTTCCAGATATAGCGGCGTCGAGTCGCTGATTGTTGCGCCACCGCCCAACTGGGTAGACCACAGGCCCGGGTTACCGGAGCTGGCGTTGTTGATCGACAACGAGCTGGTGGTGACATCCGGCACCACCGCGTAGCCGATCAAGCCAACTACTGCATTGGCCGTGCGTTGCAGATTGGCGCCCTCTACCCGGTATGGGCGCAGTGGATCAGCTTGGGCCACGTCACAAAGAAGCATGGCCATGACCACTGCGCAGAGTGCCAATTTTGCCAATCTATAACGATTAAGCCGGCAAATCACAGAATCCAAATGTTGCCCCTTGGGTCAATTCATCGTGCCGCGTATTCAGGGTCGCGGGCTATGGTTATCTGTATGTATATAGATGAACCGCTGATATACCGCCATCCATCGGCGTGATTTTGGCGTGGCCGCCACAGTGTTCACCTGCGGCGATTCTGAGTAGGGGTATTTGGCCGAGCAGGGTCGAATGCGCATCTGAATTGCGGGGACTGGATGATCTGCAGGCGTTCGTGAGCTGGCCAGAGGTTGTGTGAACGCGATTGGAGACAATGCTTGCGCTTGGGGGATGGGAATACTGTTCGCGTCAGACGTTGCCGGGCACGGGCAATGACGCTGCGTCGCAAAGCTCGCTGGAGGGGTTTTTTTTTGAATTCAGCTTGGAAAAGCTTCTAATAAGACTACAGCCGGGAACGAAAAAAGGGTTACGTCCGAAAACGTAACCCTTTGATCTTGCTGCTAAATTCATGGTGCCGCCGGCAGGAATCGAACTCGCGACCCCCTGATTACAAGTCAGGTGCTCTACCAACTGAGCTACAGCGGCACTGGTGAGGGACCGAATACTAACACGGGTTTTCTGGTTCGTAAACGCGTGTTGCGCAGTTTTTTCGGTCCTGTGGTTTTTACATCTAGATCGCCTCTGTACGCGCTTGCAACCAGGCCTTGGCATCGCCCTCAACGTAGGGCAACAAGCGTTCCCGGACGGTGGTGTGGTAAGCGTTTAGCCAGTCTGCCTCGGTCTGGGTGAGCAGGGCGCGGTCGATGCAGCGAGTATCGATCGGGCACAGGGTCAATGTTTCAAATTGCAGGAAATCGCCGAATTCAGTGGTTTCTGCCGGTTGATTGATGACTAGATTCTCAATGCGGATGCCCCAGCGGCCCGGACGATATACACCGGGTTCGATGGAGGTAATCATGCCTTGCAGCATGGCCGTATCAGGCCCGGCCTCACGGAAATAACCAATACTTTGCGGGCCTTCATGCACGTTCAGGAAGTAGCCCACACCGTGGCCGGTACCGTGGTTGTAATCAATGCCTTCGGCCCACATGGGGGCTCGCGCAATGCTGTCGAGCATGGCGGCACGAATCTGCAGCGGGAAGCGCGCGGCAGACAGCGCAATCACGCCCTTCAGCACAATAGTGAAGTCACGGCGATGATCGGCAGTGATCTGGCCGACGGGCACAACGCGGGTGATATCGGTGGTACCGCCTACATATTGGCCGCCAGAGTCAATCAGCAACAGCCCGTTCCCACTGATGACAGAGTGCGCTTCCGCTGTGGCGTGATAGTGAGGTAGCGCGCCGTTCTGGTTAAACCCGGCAATCGTGCCAAAGCTGGGCGAAACAAAGCCAGGACGCTTGGCACGAGCAGCGGTGATGCGCTCGTCGATGGTCAGTTCGGTGACGTGTTCGCGATTTAACGCGCCGTCCAGCCAGCAGAAGAATTCGCACAGTGCGGCGCCGTCCTGCTCCATTGCGTGACGGATATGCGCGGTTTCTTCGGTGGTTTTACGGGACTTGAACAACTGTGACGGATTGAGCTTTTCAATCAGGCGCACGTTGGCCGGGATGGCATTGATCAGTCCCAAGGTGGTTCGGGCCGGATCGATCAGCACGCTGACGTTTGCTGGCAGGGCGGCGAGGGCGGTGGTGGCCGCGTTGTACGGTGCAATAATCACCCCGTCCGCTGCAAGCGTTTGCCGCAGTTCGGCCGAGACTTTGGCTTCATCAATAAACAGCGTGGCGGCGTCGTGGCCAATCAGTGCGTGCGCCAGAAAAACCGGGTTGTATTGCACGTCCGCACCGCGCAGATTGAAAATCCACGCCAGGTCATCCAGGGTGGAGACAAAATGCCAATCCGCAGTGGATTTCTGCATTGCCGCGCGAACCTGCGCCAGCTTTTCTTTGCGGGAAACCGAAGCGTAGGGCGCTACATGTTCGTAGATAGGCGCTTGCGGTAGCGCAGGGCGGTCTTGCCATATCTCATTGAGCAGATCGCTGCCGGTTTCCAGTTTGACACCGGCAGCGGCCAATGCCGCGTCGGTGGCCCGGGCGGAGGCCAGGCTGAACACTGCGCCATCTGCGCCCGCTTTGGCGCCGTCTTGCAGATTGTCAGCCAGCCAGTCTACGTGGGGCTGGGCTTGACCACTAAGCAATTTCATCAGGCGAACGCCGGTCCCGGCCAGTTGCGCTTCTGCTTGCTCCCAATACCGGCCATCTACCCACACACCGGCAAAGTCTTGCGTGACTACCAGCGTGCCGACGGAACCGGTAAAGCCGGAGGTCCATTTGCGGCCTTGCCAGAAGTCGGGCAGGTATTCGGAAAGATGCGGGTCGGCCGAGGGAATGATCCAGGCGTCAAACTGATGACGCGACATGGCTGCACGTAGAGCGGAGACGCGTTGTTGAATGGTTTGTGAGTGATCGATCATGACAGCAATCTCCGGAGTGTTCGGTAGCAGTATTCAAGTAAATATAAATAGATAAGGCAGAGCGTATGGATAGATTCTAAGCGTGCAGATTCCGGCTGGCTGGTCGGGATTAACCCGGGTGTGCTGCCGGGATGCATCGCTCAATCTATTTGCTTGCGCTGCTGTACGGCATAGATGAGATTACAACTGTTGCTTGCAGCGCCGCCAGGATGCGTCTGGAATACACAAAGCTTCGGCGGCTTGCAGAACAGGTTTTTACGTGACCGCATTTTCCTCTTCATCGATGGCTACGTCATCGTCGATGTGTATTTCTTTTCAGGTTGGTGGCTATGAATGCAATTGAATTAACCGTGCTGGCGGCAATCTGGGGCGCGTCATTTCTGTTTATGCGCGTTGGTGCACCCGAATTCGGACCGGTGCCCTTGATTGCTTTGCGCGTTGGCATCGCCGCGTTAATGCTGTTGCCGGTGCTGCTCCAGCCACAGGCACGCAAGGATATTCGGCAGCGGTGGTGGCCCTTGCTGGTGGTGGGCGTGACGAACTCTGCCTTCCCGTTCTGCCTGTTCGCATATTCAACCTTGTTCGTGAACGCGGGGCTCGACTCGGTCCTGAATGCGACCACCCCGTTGTGGGGCGCGCTGATTGCTTTCGTCTGGCTGGGTACGCGGCTGACCGCAGATCAGATTCTGGGAATGGCGTTAGGGATGCTGGGCGTGCTAGTCCTGGTATGGGAGCAAATCGCCTCCGGCCAGGCGACGCAAATCACTGCGGTGTGCGCGGTGCTACTAGCCACGTTGTCTTACGGTTTCGCTGGGCACTACTCAAAACGCAATCTTGCCGGGATCGCCGCGCCGGTTACCACTTGGGCCAGCCAGTTTTTCTCGATGCTGATCTTGCTGCCCGCTGCGATTATCTGGTGGCCTCAACATGTTGTATCGACGACCGCCTGGTTGGCGGTACTGGGCTTGGGCGCGATGTGTACGGGGCTGGCCTATATCCTTTATTTCCGCCTTATTGCGCATGCCGGGGCCAGCTATGCCATGGCCGTCACTTTCCTGATTCCGGTGTTTGGTGTGGCGTGGGGGTATTTGTTTTTAGGCGAGGCCATCACTCTGCAAATGATCGCCGGATGCGTGGTTATTTTGCTGGGCACCGCACTGGCTACGGGCAAGCTGCAACTGATACGCCGGTTCGGGTTTGCCTGAGGTTTGGGCGTAAACGGAGTTTTCGATGTGGAAGAAGGCGGGCTACCCCGCCTTTTTTATTGTCTGGCATAAGCCAGTTGCCCGACCCGATACCGTCTATCGGTGCTCTCAGAACTAACATTGATAAGGATCATGCGTAGTTCATGTCTGGAACACTACAAATCACTTGCATTGCTAATATATCAGAACTCATAATCCTGATATATCAGATGGCCTGCTCAATCCTGGTGCGGTATTGGGTGTTGTGAACAGGCGCTACACGCACCGTTTAATGGCAAGGAGTTGTACGACGATGGCTGCTTTCATGGATAAGAATTTTCTGCTGGACACCGAAACTGCGCGGCACCTCTACCACAACGTGGCTGCGGATTTGCCCATTATTGATTACCACTCGCACCTGCAACAGGGCGAGATTGCCGAGCGCAAGAAATTCCGTAACGTGGCGGAACTGTGGCTGGGCGGCGATCACTACAAATGGCGACTGATGCGCAGCTCCGGTGTTTCCGAAGAGTTCATCACCGGCAGCAAGTCGGATGAAGAAAAATTCCGCGCCTTCTGCAAGGTGCTGCCACACGCCATCGGTAACCCGATTTATCACTGGAGCCATCTGGAATTACGCCGCATTTTTGGTATTGATCTACTGATCAACGAAAAGAATGCTGGCCGCATCTGGGAAGAGGCCAACGCCAAGCTGGCGCAGATGGACACCTGGTCGTTGCTGGAACAAGCCAAGGTAGAGATTGCCTGCACCACGGACGACCCGGCCGACGACCTGCTGCAGCATGCTGAAATTGCCAAATCATCACTCAAAACCCGCGTTCTTCCTGCCTACCGCCCCGACAAAGCCATGCGTATCAACAAACCGGGTTTTGTTGAATATCTGGGCAAGCTGGGTAAGGCATCCGGCATCAAGATCGGCAGCTTTGCCGACATGATCGCAGCGCTGGCCAATCGCGTGGCGTTCTTCCACAGCCAGGGCGCCCGGATCAGTGATCATGCTGTCGATGTGGCGCTGCCGGTCCAACCTGCCACCGCACAGCAACTGGAAGCACTCTTCCAGAAACGACTGGCTGGCGAAATGCTGACCAGTGCCGAAGAAGGCCAGTATATCCGCGCCATTCTTACCGAGTTGGGCAAGGTCTACGCGGCTCATGCCTGGGCGATGTGTCTGCATATTGGCGCCCAGCGTAACAACAACAGCCGCATGCTTGGTCGTCTGGGTGCGGATACCGGTTATGACTCGATCTCTGACATGAGCTGCAGTGAAGGTCTGGCCGCTTTGCTGGACACCCTGGATAGCGATGACCAGTTGCCCAAGACCATGCTGTTCTGCCTGAACCCGAATATGAACGACGTTCTGTCGACCATGATCGGTAATTTCCAGGACGGCAAGGTTGCCGGCAAGCTGCAGTTCGGCCCGGCCTGGTGGTTCAACGATCACAAGGAAGGCAACCTGCAGCAGTTCGTTACGTTGGCTAACCACGGGGTACTGGGTACTTCGGTTGGCATGGTGACCGACTCTCGCAGCTTTGCTTCTTACCCGCGTCACGATTACTACCGTCGCCTGTTGTGCCGCCAGTTGGGCCAGTGGGTGGAAGGCGGGGAGTACCCGGCAGAAGAAGTCGCGCTGGAACAGATCGTGCGCGACGTTTGCTACGAAAACGCGAAGCGTTACTTCGCCCTGTAAGTAAAAGCTGCGCCCGCGCTAAGAGCAGTGCGGGCGATTTCCAGCGAGAAGGACACACATCAGCCATGCAAAAAATACTCTGTATCCACCCCGATGATGACATGCTGGTCGCGCTTGCCGATCTGGAGTCTGGCGAGATCGTCAATTGGGAAAACGAATCGATCATGGTCACTACGCCGGTCGCAGCCAAGCACAAGCTGGCGCGACGGGCGTTTGCCAAGGGCGAACTGCTCAAGTTGTACGGTGTGCCGGTGGGTCGTGCCATGCAGCCGATCAAACGCGGCGAGGCTGTGACCACCGAGAACCTTGAGCACTATGCCGCCGACGTTGAAATCACCGACACCAAGCCCTACAGCTGGACCCCGCCTGACGTTTCAAAATGGGATGAAGCCACTTTCCCTGGTGTAGTTCGGGCAGATGGTCGAGTGGGTACGGCTAATTACTGGCTGATCTTCCCACTGGTGTTCTGTGAAAACCGCAACGTTGAGCACCTGCGCAATGCGCTGGAAGGCCCATTGGGTTATGCCACCAACGATCTGGCGGCATTTACTCTGTCGTTGTTGGGCGAAGAAATGGAAGCGCCAGCGCAGGCTGTGACGCGGCCTTTCCCGAATGTTGATGGCGTTCGCATCATTACCCACGCTGGCGGCTGTGGTGGCACGCGTGCTGACGCGCGCTCGCTGTGCAAGATTCTCTCTGCCTATGCCGATCACCCCAACGTCGCTGGCATTACTGTGTTCAGCCTCGGTTGCCAGAACGCGCAAATCAAAATGTTCAAGGAAGAACTGGCAAAGCAGAACGCCAACTTCGACAAACCCTGTCTGATTTATGAGCAGCAGCAGTGGGACAGTGAAGAAGCGATGATGAAAGCTGTGTTGCAAGACACGCTTAAAGGCGTCAAAGCAGCCAACACGGTTACACGTACTCCGGTGCCGCTTTCGCACCTCAAGATTGGTGTGAAGTGTGGTGGGTCGGATGGTTTTTCCGGCATCTCCGCCAACCCGACCATGGGTATGGTTTCCGATATGGTTGTGGCACTCGGCGGCTCATCCATCCTGGCGGAATTCCCGGAGTTGTGCGGTGTTGAGGCCAGCCTGATTGAGCGCTGCGAGAACGATGACGACAAGCGCCGATTTCTCGGCATGATGCGCGATTTCGAGGCCAAAGCCGCCGCTGTCGGCACCAGCTTTGCCGCCAATCCGAGCCCAGGCAATATCCGCGACGGCCTGATTACCGACGCGATCAAGTCCGCTGGCGCTGCCAAGAAGGGCGGAACATCGCCGATCGTGACGGTGCTCGACTACGGTGAGCAGACCGATAAATCCGGCCTGGCGCTGCTCTGCACACCTGGTGGTGACGTCGAATCGGTGACCGGTATCGTGGCTTCTGGTGCCAACGTCGTGCTGTTCTCTACCGGCCTTGGTACGCCAACCGGCAACCCGATCGTGCCGGTGCTCAAGATCGCGACCAACACCCGCGTTGCTACCAAACTCAAAGACCTGATCGATTTTGATTGCGGTCCGGTCGTGGACGGCAAGCCTTTACCAGTCGTCGCCACAGATTTGTTCGAAATGGTTGTCGCTACTGCGGGTGGCCAATACAAAGCCAAGGCGGATCGCCTGCAGCAATACGACTTCATTTTCTGGAAACGGGACATCTCCCTTTAAGTCTTTAATTTAAAGAGTGCCAAATCATGCAACAACTGAAGCGGGAAGGCCCGTTTACACATCCGGTCAAAGTCCTGCAGTTTGGTGAAGGCAACTTCCTGCGCGCCTTTGTCGACTGGCAAATTGATTTGCTTAACGAACGTACCGGTCTTGATGCGGGTGTGGTGGTGGTGCGTCCGCGGAGCAACCCGACGCTGCCTTTGCTGGATACCCAAGGTGGTGTGTTTACCACGCTGATTCGCGGCTTGAATGAACAGGGTGAGGCGGTAAAGGAATATCGCAAGATCACTTGCGTTCAACGTGAAATCGACCTCGCCGACAGTTATGCGGATTACCTGGAATTAGCGGCCAGCCCGGATCTGCGTTTTGTGGTGTCCAATACCACCGAGGCGGGTATCGCGATCAACGACGAAGATGCATACGATGATCTGCCGCCGGCCAGTTTTCCAGCCAAGCTGACGCGTTTTTTGCATGAACGCTATGCCCGTTTTGAAGGCGCGGCTGACAAAGGCCTGGTGCTGCTGCCCTGCGAACTGATTGATTACAACGGCGCTGCATTGAAAGCTGCCGTGCAACATTTTGCGCAGCTCTGGCAACTGGGTGAAGGCTTTGGCAACTGGCTGGATCAGGCGTGTACCTTCTGCTCTACCTTGGTGGACCGCATTGTTACCGGCTACCCGCAGACTGAAATTGCCGAGATCGAGAAAGAACTCGGCTACCGCGATACTTTCCTGGTCACGGCCGAGTATTTCTACCTGTTCGTTATCCAGGGCCCGCAGTGGCTGGCAGACGAACTCAAGCTCGATGGCGCCGGGCTGAATATCCAGCTGGTTGCAGATATCACCCCCTACAAGCAGCGCAAAGTGGGGGTATTGAATGGTGGTCATACGTCGCTGGTGCCGGTGGCTTTGCTGGCCGGGCTGAAAGAAGTCGGTGAAGCGGTTGCTGATCCGGTAGTTGGACAGTATCTGCTTAAAACGCTGGATGAAGAAATCATCCCGGCATTGCCGCTCCCGCGTGAAGAACTGGACCCGTTTGCTGCCGACGTGTTGCGTCGTTTCCGTAATCCGTACATTCACCACCGCCTGGAGTCCATTGCCCTCAATAGCTGGAGCAAGTTTGCGGCGCGTGTTTTGCCGCAAATCCTGACCTATCAGAAAGCAAATGGTCATCTGCCCAAGCGACTGGTCGTGGCACTGGCCGCAACCATGCTGCTGTACCGCGGGCATTTAATTACTCTGGCCGATGATGCGGCAAATCTGGAGTGGTTCAAGATGGCTTGGGCCCGCTTTGGCGAGCGTCGCTGGTCATTCCACGATGTTGCGCTTAACTGGCTGGCCAATGAGGCTTTGTGGGGACAGGATTTGAACCATATTCCAGGCTTTACCGCAGCTTTGACAGACGAACTCACCCGAATTGACCTTGAAGGAATCACCAAGGTGATCGCAACGCTATAAGCGTTAGTTTAATTTCCCGGGAGTTTCACTTTGCCAGACATGGTTTGGCGAGAGAGCCTTCCGGGGCAGGATAGTTTCAGAGTTCTCCTGGAGACGTAGTACAGAATAATTGCTTTAATTACCGGTTTGACCATTTTTATCCAGCGAATGATCTGACCAGAACGACCATGAATTTAATAAAGGCCACCTGGCCGCCATAAAACCACTGGCTTGCAAAAAAAACCAACGGTACGAGGAAATCATGGTAAAGCTCAAAGGAATGCGCTGGTGGATGGTGGCTATTGTCACCTTCGGCCTTATTGTTAATTATCTGGCCCGCAATACATTATCGGTGGCGGCACCGACCATGATGGCGGAAATGCACATGTCGACCCAGCAGTATTCGTATGTGGTCGTCGCCTGGCAGGTCTGTTATGCCTTGATGCAACCGGTTGCTGGTTACATTCTTGATGCAATTGGCACCAAGCTTGGGTTTGCCATTTTTGCAGCGTGTTGGTCTCTGGCATGTGCCGCTGCGGCGCTGGCTACGGGCTGGCAAGGGTTGGCATTCTTTCGTGCACTGCTTGGCATGTCTGAAGCTGCCGGTATTCCGGCTGGGGTTAAAGCGACGACCGAATGGTTCCCCGCAAAAGAACGCTCGGTGGCTATCGGCTGGTTCAATATCGGCTCTTCAGTAGGCGCGCTGCTGGCTCCGCCGTTGGTCGTGTGGTCCATCATGCACGGCACGTGGCATTGGGGTTTCGTTATTGTCGGTGCGCTTGGTCTGATCTGGACAACAATCTGGATGCTTTTCTACAAACATCCCAAAGACCAGAAAGCACTTTCGGATAAAGAACGCGATTACATTCTGGAAGGTCAGGAAGCACAATTCAAAGACGAAGTTGTTCGCAAGGCAAGCTGGAAGTCGATTGTGTCGTCGCGTAATTTCTGGGCAATTGCAATTCCACGGTTCTTGTCAGAACCAGCATGGCAAACCTTTAATGCCTGGATTCCGCTTTATATGATGACTGAGCGTCACATGAATCTGAAAGAAATTGCGCTATTTGCCTGGTTGCCATTTCTGGCCGCAGATATTGGTTGCGTATTGGGCGGTTATTTGAGCCCGTTCTTCCATAAATATTTTAATGTTTCGCTGTTTACCTCCCGCAAGATGGTTGTGGTATTTGGCGCCTTGTTCATGATCGGACCAGCATGTATTGGCTTGGCTGCAAGTCCTTATACGGCTATTGCGTTGTTGTGTGTTGGTGGCTTTGCTCATCAGACTTTGTCGGGTGCGCTGTACTCGGTCACTTCGGATATGTTCGGCAAGCATGAAGTTGCCACTGCAACTGGCCTGGGGGGCATGAGCGGGTATCTGGGTGCAACACTGTTTACCCTGTTGTTTGGGTTCCTGGTTGTCAAGATTGGCTATTCACCGCTTTTCCTGCTGCTGGCGATTTTTGATCTGGTAGGGGCTGTAGTGGTTTGCGTGCTGGCTCGCGAACGCAAAGTGGAGCAACTGCCGGTTGAAGGGCAACTTGCTGGCGTGCCAGCCTGAGTAACGAGTAAACGAGCAGCGAAGCAACCGAACTGGGCCGAATATTTTTCAGTCGGTTGTTGCCCACAAAGGGCGTGGTTGCTGAAAAACAAAAGCCGGATTAATCCGGCTTTTGTTTTTGGGCCAGCGTATTGTTTCAGGCTGGTTTGCGGTCAGGTAGATGCTGAATAAAATACTCTGGTTGTAGTGTGCGGGCCACTTCCAGTACAGGCAATACGTGATCTAGATGAGACCGCATTGCCGCCAGCGCTGCCTCAGGCGCGCCTGCCTCAATAGCATCGACCACTGCGTCATGCTCATCCACTACACCTTCCATTCGGCCGGGTAATGGCAAGGTCAAACGACGGTAACGGTCGATCTGGGTCTTTGCCTGCAAGATAATGGGCCACACACCCGGATGCCCGGACAATTCGGCAAGTGCGGCGTGAAAGGCTTCATCCGTCTGATGGAAACCCCGGGTGTCGCCAGCTTGGGTGTAATTGCGTTGTGTTTCCAGAATGCCGCGCAAAATACTAACGCCTTCCGGCGTGGTTCTCTTGGCGGCTTCTTCCACAATGGCCAGTTCCAATGCTGTACGAACCAGCATGGCTTCCTCCAGGGCATCCAGCGGAATCCGGGCCACAAAAGTGCCCACGCGCGGCATGATTTCGATCAAGCCTTCTTCTGCCAGACGTTGCACTGCCTCATGTACTGGCGTGCGGCTGGTGCCGTGCTCGGCGGCAAGGTCTCGCTCAATGATGCGTGTGCCGGGCAGCATGCTCATTTCAACAATGCGTTGCCGCAAATCAAGATATACCCGGCGTGACGCGCTCAATGCAGCGTCTTGGCCAAGGGCTTCTGCTTCCAGATATTTTTCTTTGGAACTCATTGAATTGACTCAGATGCCATTGTAGATAAATTTGTTGTCAATGATGACACAGTTGCTGATTGTTTTGCTTTTGAATTTTGCGTCAATCTGTACACGATAATTGCAATCAATTATCTAAGCATTTTTCCAGCCGGGAATTACCTTTTTTATTAGGTTTCATCGTCTGGTCCACGGACACTGGAAGGTAAAAATGGTTCATGGGCACTGCTGCCGGCAACCTGGTTTCGTCCTTGTTTCTTCGCTTTGTAGAGTTGCAAGTCGGCTTGCGAGATCATTTTCTCCAGCGTGTAGGCTTGCTCATGCAAACAGGAAAACCCAATGCTGATTGTGAGGTTAATCGTTTTATCTCCGATCTTCGTCAAACCGCTTGCGGCGATATCCTGGCGGATTCGCTCCAGCGTTTGCAATGCCTTTGCCATATCGGTATCAGTCAGTAGCAATATGAATTCTTCGCCGCCATACCGCGCAAAGATATCGGAATTCCGTAAATTGACACGACAGCGATCACTCACTGCCCGAATCACGGCGTCACCAACGTCATGACCCCAGGTGTCATTCACCTGTTTGAAATGGTCGATATCCAGCAGGGCGACGCAGCAACTGCCATTGCGGCGGCGTGTTTGCGCCAGTGTAAGGCTGGCGAGCGCCACAAAGGCCCGCCGATTCAATATACCGGTGAGGTAGTCAGTGGTTGCGGCCTGATGCAGCTCAGCGATCAAAGCCTCGCGCTCGCTCTCCAGATTGCGCCGCGCCACGCTATTGTCGCGCAGCACAGCAATAGCCTGCATGACATCACCGATTTCATCCTGCCGTTTGGGCGCCGGAATGGTGGTTTCCAGCTGGCCACCTGCCAAAGCCTTGATGATGTCTGCTGAAACCGTCAGCGTATCAAGCAAGCGATAGCCAAATAAGATGACCGGTGCAATTAACAGCACGAACAATGCCACCGCCAGTAACGCCAGCCGGATCAGATTGTCGCGTGCCGTAACGCTATTGGTCAGCGCTTTTTGCGTGGCAGCCTGCAGCAGGCTGTCGCGCAATTGCAGGATAGAGTCCATGGTCGGTACATAACGTGCGGCAAATTCTCCGGTGGTGAGTGTGGGAAATTCGTTGCGTTGCCAGCTGTGGCGCAGATTATCGACAAGACCCAAGCCTGCGCCGAAGTATTGTTTATCCATATTGGCCATTGCTGCCGTAACGCTCGGGCTGTCGCAGCAACGGGTGGTGCGGTTGATTACGCCGCCGCGAATGACATCGATATGACCCGTAATCCGTTCTACGGCTGCGGAGGATTCAGCCGTCAACGCTTCGTGCCGCACCAGCGCACGCGTAAATTGCGATCCGAGTTGCCCGGCTTGCTCGCGCAGTTCGGCGGCAGCCCGGGCGGCCACGATGGCATCGTTTAGATCGGTGCCGTAGCGCTCTACCGGCTGCGCCAGACGGGTGGCGATGGGCGATGCTTGAGTGGCAATGGCAATCATTCCTGCCACTGTTGTATCCAGATCATTGCCGTTACGCTCGGCCACGGGTTTCGCGATTAACGCATCGACCCGGTAACGCGCTTGCGTGAGATTGTTGTTTAGCCGATTCAGCGTGCCAAGTTGCTCAGCTCTTTCCGGTTCTGGCAGTTGTTGCATGCTGACCCGCAGCCGGGCAATGGCTACTTCACTATTAGCGCGGGCGGTGGCCAATGCCTGCACCTGAATAATCGGGGCTGGCTTGGCGCTGCCCAGCATCGCATTGGTCGGGCCGCGCTCGCGTGACACCATTTCAAATACTTTAAGAGCCAGCCCGGCGCGCTCGACATCTTCCACCGCACGCCGGTTACTGGCGTATTCATGCCATTGCTTGTGGGCAAGCCAGCCGAGCAGGCCTGCCAGCGACAAAGCCCAGATGCCGATATAAATCAGAAGGCGTGTTTTTATTCGCATTCGTCGGTCAAATTGCAGGTTGATTAAATCTGCGCCGATTTGGGTTGGTCATGCCTCGGCCTTTCTTCGACAGGTTGGGTCGCCACGCCCTGATGTATGGACTCATTGCTTGCCACCGTGCGCCAGATTACGTAGAAGTTCATTGACCGGTTGGCGAGGGTGGGAACATGCAGCCCATTCCTGGGTCCATCGTGAGTGTTACGGCAATAAACTGCAAATACACGGAGTTCGACATGGTGCAAAAACCCGAACGTGAAGCAGAAGAGCTCGATTATTCGGATCAGGATGTGGCGAAAAAACAGCAGCAGCGACTTGATCGCATTCGGCATGAGCACGGTAACAAGCCCCAGCATGAGCAGGTGAGCGATCCAGTGCCCAAGAGCCAGGAAGGGCCGATGTCGTTGCCCCCGCGCTAAGCCTTTGAGGTTTCGCGTTATCCTCAGGTGCCGGTCGTGGTGTCCCAGCCAGGGATTGCCCCGGCTTGATGTGCTGCGCCTGTAAGATCATAGTGCTGGCAAAACCTGGATACGGTCTGCAATCCGGCCCCGGCAACGATCTTGCCGTGTGTCGCGCGCTGGCCACTCATCATTCTTATAACTGAATTCAAGAGCCATGTAATGCCTCACTACCGGATCAAACCCGCAGATCTGCGCGCCCATTATTTCGACGTCACATTGACCATCGACAAGCCCGATGCGGCGGGTCAGATTGTCTGGTTACCGGTCTGGATACCGGGCAGCTACCTGGTGCGTGAATTCGCCCGCAATATTGTCGATATCAGTGCCAGCAGCAAAGGCAAGCCGGTCAGCCTGACCAAACTGGACAAGCATCGCTGGCAGACTGTTCCGGTCAAGGGCAAGCTCGAGATTCATTACCGCGTTTATGCGTGGGATTTATCCGTGCGCGGGGCTTATCTGGATGAAACTCGCGCATTCTTCAACGGCACCAGCACATTTCTTGCCGTAGCTGGCCAGGAACATGTGCCCTGTACCGTGGAATTGGTCGCGCCCGCCGCATCACGCTGGAAAGTGGCTACCAGCTTGCCGCTTGATGGTGCCCGCTCGGGTGATTTCGGTCTTTATCGTGCCGCTGATTACGATGAATTGATTGATCATCCGGTAGAAATGGGCGCCTTCGCCGAAGAACGCTTCAAGGCCTGTGGCGTGCCGCATCAGATCGTGATTGCCGGAAGGCACCGCACGGACATGAAGCGCTTGAAGCGCGATCTCAAGAAAATCTGCGAATACCAGATCAAACTATTTGGGGAACCCGCGCCGTTTGAGCGTTATGTCTTCATGAGTATGGTCACCGGTGACGGCTACGGCGGCTTGGAGCATCGCGCATCGACCGCCTTGATGGTCAGCCGCGATGATCTACCTCTGGAACATGAATCTGCGGTAAAGGCTGGTTATCGCCAGTATCTCGGGCTGTGTAGTCATGAGTATTTCCACACCTGGAACGTCAAACGCATCAAGCCTGCGGCATACGCGCCGTATGACCTGAATCGTGAGAGCTACACCCGTCTATTGTGGGCGTTTGAGGGGATTACTTCCTACTACGACGATCTGACGCTGGTGCGAACCGGCCTCATTACCCAACAGGAATACCTCGATCTGCTAGCTCAAACCTTGACCGGCGTGGAGCGTGGCGCTGGCCGCCAACGCCAGACTCTGGAAGAGGCCAGTCTAGATGCTTGGGTCAAATACTATCGGCAGGACGAAAACAGCCCCAACGCCATCGTCAGCTACTACACCAAGGGCGCGCTGGCCTCGTTGTGTCTGGACTTGACCATCCGGCAGCGCAGCAAAGGCAAGAGGAGCCTGGACGATGTCATGCGCGCCTTGTGGCAGCGATTTGGCAAAGACTTCTATACAAGCAATGGCGGCCAGGGGGTTGGCGAAACCGAATGGGAAGCCATTGCCAGTGAAGTGGCCGGGTTTGATCTGGCAGCGTTTTTTGACCAGGCCCTGCGCTCGACTGAAGAACTACCCGTTAGCGAGTTGCTGGCCAGTGTTGGCGTGGACAGCCAGACCCGCGTCATTGCTGGCAATGGCGACAAAGGCGGCTGGAAAGACATTGCAACGCCGGGCAACAGTATCGGCGCGCGAATCGCCAGCGAGGCGGGCGGCGTCAAGCTGACTCATGTGCTTGATGGCGGGGCGGCGCAGGCTGCCGGGTTGGCGGCTGGCGATGTGATTGTCGCCATTAATGGCTTGCGTGTCAGCAGTGCCAATCTGGATACGGCGCTTGGTTCTTACGTCGCCGGTAGCGAAGTGCAGATTCACGCATTCCGGCGTGACGAACTCAGCTTGCGCCAACTGAAGATACAGGCTGCAGCGGTTGATACCTGGGGCCTGCGTCTGGCCAAAACAGTCGATGAGAAAACCCGAGTGGCGCGCAAAGCCTGGCTGGAAGACTGAGCCTGCAAGATTCGGCAATCCAGGCCTTCTCTGAATCGGATAGCCGCGCAAACATCAGATGATGTTTGCGCGGCTACGTTTCCTGCCGGTTTTAAGTGTTGGTTGAGGCAAAGTTACGGAAATTTCCCCCTGAACATCGGAATGATCTGATATCTGACGACAGTACGGAGACTGAATAATGCATCCATTCTTAAAATCTCAAAAAGAAGGGTGCTCCGATGTCAGATATGGTCTCAGCGCTATCCGCACGCGATCTTCAAGTTGATTTCAATCACGCCGTCACCCAACTGGCTGATACCGACCCTGACATCCAGGCGCAGGCCATTGGCACGCTAAGACAGCTTGCCGCCGCTGGCTTGGCCAAGGCTGCTTACAACATGGGCGTAGCCTGTCTGCGCGGTTTTCATATGCCGCAAGATAGTCAACTGGCCGCCCATTTCATGTTGCAGGCGGCGCAGGCGGGTTGCTCACGTGCATATTACCCGTTGGCCAGATTGATACTGGATGGCCAATTGACCACCTGCAATCGCTTGCCGACAGATTTCCGCCGTTTTATTTCAGCCAAATGGTTCTGGCGCGCAGCGGTGCAGGGCGATCGACGCGCTGACAGCTGGCTCCAACGCTCTTGGGTGCCAGCCATGTTTAATTGTGCCGGGTCGGTAGGTTATAAATAACGGCTTCCGGGCCAGACGCCATCGAGACGCAGCGAATGGGGCGGGGAAGAGCATTTCCGCCTCATTTCTATTTGAGTTGCAGTGGAGGCGGGCGTTCGCTTGTTTGCCGTTGTCCGCTGGGCTGCAAGTCTTGATTTTCCGGGGGAACCTCTCCATCTGAGGTAAAATCAGCACCTATTGTCCACGCGTGTTCACGCCCGCCTTTCCCGGAAATACCCATGTCCGATCTTCAAGCTATCCAGAACGCCCTGGCACTCACCATTGATCCCAATACCGGCAAGGACTACCTGTCGTCACGCGGGGTGAAGAATCTCAAATTCGAGGGTGGCGTAGCCAGTTTCGATCTCGTGCTGGGATATCCTGCGCAGAGCCAGCAAGCAATAATCCGCCAGCAACTGGATGACGCATTACGCCAGGTGCCGGGCGTTTCGGGCACGGATATCCGGATTAGCACACTGATTGTTGCGCACTCCGCCCAGCGTGGTTTGCAGCTGCATCAGGGCGTCAAGAACATCATTGCGGTGGCTAGCGGCAAAGGTGGTGTGGGCAAGTCCACTACGGCGGTCAATCTGGCGCTGGCCTTGTCGGTAGAAGGCGCACGCGTCGGCTTGCTGGATGCCGATATCTACGGACCGTCGCAACCCACCCTGATGGGTGTGGCCGACCAGCATCCGTCTTCGCCCGATAACAAACACATTGAGCCGATTGTTAATTACGGTGTACAGACCATGTCGATCGGCTTTCTGATCGACCCCGAACAACCGATGGTCTGGCGCGGTCCGATGGTGACGCAGGCGCTGACGCAACTGCTTAATGACACGCTGTGGGACAACGTTGATTACCTGATCATCGATCTGCCGCCCGGCACTGGCGATATCCAGCTGACGTTGTCGCAAAAAGTGCCACTGACCGGCGCCGTGATTGTGACCACGCCGCAAGACATCGCCTTGCTGGATGCTCGCAAGGGTCTGAAGATGTTTGAGAAGGTTGGCGTGCCGATTCTGGGTATTGTCGAAAACATGAGCACGCACATTTGCAGTAACTGCGGTCACGCCGAACCGATTTTTGGCGAAGGCGGCGGCGCGGCAATGTGCAAGGATTACGGCGTTGATCTCTTGGGCCAATTGCCGCTGGATTTGTCGATTCGCCTGAATGCCGATGCGGGCAAGCCAAGCGTTGCGGCAGACCCAAATAGTGCTGTTTCGGAAATCTACAAAACCATCGCCCGCAAAGTGGCTGCGCGGGTGGCGATCAAGTCGCAGGATTTCTCGGCCAAGTTCCCCAAGATCGTGATCCAGAACGATTGATCTTCGCCTGATACGGCAAGGTGTGGCGCCATTGCCACGCCTTGCTGCAACCGGCCACCCGCATTGCGCTACAATCGCCCCTTTCGCAACCGCTAGCGACCTTCTCAGTGCGTCTTACCCACATCAAGCTGGCTGGCTTTAAATCGTTTGTTGATCCGTCGACTATTCATGTCGCAGGGCAACTGGTCGCCGTTTGCGGCCCGAACGGTTGCGGCAAATCCAATGTGATTGATGCCGTGCGCTGGGTATTGGGCGAGTCATCGGCCAAGCAACTGCGTGGCGAATCCATGCAGGATGTCATCTTCAATGGTTCGGGCTCGCGCAAACCCGTGGGCCGCGCTTCGGTGGAACTGGTGTTCGACAACAGTGCCGGACTGGCTGCCGGGCAGTGGAGTCAGTACGCCGAAATCTCGATCAAGCGCCTGCTGACCCGCCAAGGCGATTCTTCCTACTACATTAATCAGTTGCCGGTACGCCGACGCGACATCACCGACTTGTTCCTTGGCACCGGGGTAGGCAAGGGCGGTTACGCGATCATCGAACAAGGCATGATCTCGCGCATCATTGAAGCGCGCCCTGAAGAATTACGCCATTTTCTGGAAGAAGCCGCTGGCGTTTCCAAATACAAAGAACGCCGCCGCGAGACTGAAGCGCGCCTGGCGGATACCAAAGACAATCTGGACCGGGTTGATGATATCCGGCTGGAACTCACCGGCCAGATCAGCAAGCTCGAATCCCAGGCCGAAATCGCCGCCCAATACAACAACCTGAAAGACGCGATCACCGAAAAGCAGAACCTGCTGGCATTGCAACGCAAGCTGGATGCAGCGCGAGATGTTGAAAACACCCGCCGCGACATCGAAACCGCGCAAAACACCCTCGAAGCCAAATTGGCCGAGTTGCGGGCTTTGGAAGCCGCGCTGGAAGAACTGCGCGAAACCCACTTCACCGCCAGCGATGCCGTTCACGCAGCGCAAGGCGAGTTGTATGACGCCAACGCCACTGTGGCGCGGCTGGAGCAACAACTGCTGCATTTGCGCCAGAATCGCGAGCGCCTGAGCGCCGATCTGGAAGCGGCCAAGGCGGAGCTGGCGCGTATTGACCAGAACAGCCGCCAAAGCATGGCCGAGCGCGACGACTGGCTGCAACGCCAAGAAGCTGCCGCGCTCACCGCCGAAGAAACGGCAATGTCGCTGGACGACGAAACCCAGCGCCTGCCCGAACTGGAACAAGCCTTGAAAGAGGTGGATGAGCGCTTCCAGCAAACACGTGATCAATTGGCCCAGGCACGCAATACCCTGCAATTGACGCAGCAGCAAACCCAGCACCATGTGCGTACGTGCGAAACGCTGAAAAACCGGCGTGATCGTCTGCAACTGGATTTGTCGCGCTTGAGTGCTGACGGCGACGATACGCAACTGGAAGCGCTGCGCCTGGCGCTGGAAGAATCCACGCTTAGCGTTGAGAACGAACAACTGGCTTTGGCGGATGAAGAGGCTGCGCAGGAAGAACTGCGCATTAGCTTGTCTGAAGCCACCGCTGCGCGCGAGCAAGAAACGCGAGCACGCACCGAAACCCAGGCACAAATCCGGGCATTGCAAAGCATGCCCGCGCCGGTGGATGACAAAGCCCTGGCGCAATGGCTATCGGCCAACGATTTGCAAAGCCTGCCGCGTCTGTATGAAGGTCTGCGGATTACCCCAGGCTGGGAAAAAGCCGTCGAAGCTGCTTTGGGCCAGCGCATGCAGGCCCGAGCAGTGACGCAGTTGCCGGATTCGATCCCGCCCGCTGCCGTGGCGTTGTTGCAGGCGACAGTTGCGGCTGCCCCGACCACGCAACTAGCGTTGCCTCGTTTGCTGGATCACATCCAGTGCAACGATCCCAATCTGCAGCGCGCATTGGGCGACATGCTCGCCCAGGTCTGGTGTGTCCAGACTCCGGCAGACTGGCTGCTGTGGCGCGAACAACTGCCGGCTGGTGGCTTGCTGATTACCCCGCAAGGGCACAGCGGAGATCGGCAGTCCTTGCAATATCACGCGGCGCAAGGTGTGGTCGCCAACCTGGTGGCACAGCGCCAAGCGCTGGAACAAGCGCTGGTGCGGGCGGATGAACTGGAACCGCTATGGCAGCAATCGGTACAAGAGCACGAGCGTGTGCAGAACGAACTGACGGCGTTGGAACAAGGCATGCGCCAGCGCCGCAACGCTTTGGCCCAGTTGCAAAATCAGAGCGCCGAAATCGCCCGTCAGAGCGCCCGTCTGGAAGAAGCCAACGCACAACGTGTCCGCCAGGCTGCGCAGTGGCAGGAAGAACTGGAAACCGTCACTCTGCAGCTGGAAGAAGAAATCTATGCGGCTCAGGAAACTGAAACCTCGCGCTTGAACGCCGAGGAAGCACTGGAGCCTTTGCAGGAAGAACTGGAAGCGCAAAAGCTGGCGCGTACTGAGGCCGAATCGGCCTGTGACTTGCAGCGCAGTCGCCTGCGGCAAGTGGAGCGATTGGCGCAGGAAAGCCGTTTTGCAGTGCAGGCCGCGGAAACAAGATTGTCTGAAATGGCGCGCCGCGACGAAGACCTGACACATCGACGCGATCTGGTGACAGAGCGGCTGGAAACGCTGACCCTTGAGCTGGAAAGCATCCACGAAGGCGATTTTGACGTGGGTTTTCAGGATGCGATCAATCTGCGCGGAGAAAAAGAACGCGCATTGGCGGCTACCCGCGATGCGCTCAACGGCTTTGCCCAGCAAATGCGTGACCGCGAGGCGGAGAAACAACGCATCGAGGCAGGCATGGAGCCAGCGCGTGAAGCGGTTAACGCTGCAAGACTCAAGGAGCAAGAGTCTCGTCTGGCGCTCGAACGCTTTACCGAGGAACTGCAAGCTGCTGGCGCGGACGAACAAGTCTTGCGGGAGAAAATTGGCGCTGGCGTCAAAATTTCCAGCCTGGTCGCCGAGATCGGACGCCTGACGCAAGCGCTGGGATCGCTCGGCTCGGTCAACCTGGCCGCGCTTGAAGAGTTAAACAATGCACGTGAACGGCAAAGTTATCTGGATGCGCAAGCCGGCGACCTGGCTGCAGCGGTAGAAACGCTGGAAAACGCCATTCGCCGCATTGATCGGGAAACCCGTGCCCTGCTGCAGAGTACGTACGATACGGTGAACGCCAATCTGCAAGAATTGTTCCCCTTGCTGTTTGGTGGGGGGCATGCCGAATTGATGCTCACCGGTGACGAAATTCTTGACGCCGGGCTGACCATCCTCGCGCAACCGCCCGGTAAAAAGAACAGTACGATCCATTTATTGTCAGGTGGCGAGAAAGCACTGACCGCGTTAAGTCTGGTATTCTCGCTGTTCCGGCTTAACCCGGCGCCTTTCTGCCTGCTGGATGAAGTTGATGCGCCGCTGGATGATGCCAATACGCTGCGTTTTTGCGAGTTGGTGAAAAAGATGGCCGAACGCACCCAGTTCCTCTATATCAGTCACAACCGGCTGACCATGGAGATGGCCGGGCAGCTGGTGGGTGTGACAATGCAAGAACAAGGGGTTTCACGCGTGGTGGCGGTAGATATCGAAACCGCACTGTCCATGCGTGAAGCTGTAACCGCTTAGGGCTACTGACAAAACTGGTGCCAGGCCGCACCCCGGTGTGGCCGTGGTCAGATGATTTGACACGCATGGTTTTGTGAGCAGCTCTTGATGAATCACCGCTTGAGTCGTGATACGGCTCAAGGGATAACGACAACAGCCTTGATCATGACCGATTTGCAACTTGGTTCACTGATTGCCGGTGGCGCTATCGTCGCTGCCGTCTACGCATTCAACTGGTGGCAAGAGCACCGCTACCGCAAACAGGCCGCCAAAGCCTTTGCCCGCAGCCAGCCTGACGTGCTGCTGGACACCCCGCAGAATCTGGTGCGCAAAGGTGATCAGCAGCGCCTGGAGCCAGCCTTGGCTGCGCCTTCAATTGCGACGGCCGGCGTGCGCGAAGAACCCGTACTGGCAGGGCATACCGTCGAAGAGGTCTATGACGACGAGCCTGATTACGCCGCACCGTCTTATGCACCAACCGCGCCCGTTGCCGAGCCGGTTTCGCCGCGCAACACACAGCCTGCTTTTGCCGCTACCGCCCCGATGGTAGACGTCGACGATGAGTCGGAAATCGGTTTACTGGACCCATCGCTCGATTTCATCGCTGAAGTCCACACCGGCGTAGATATCCCGGCAGGCGAGATTCCACCGTTTCCTGGCGCCAAACGCGTGCGGGTGATTGGCCTGAATGAAGCCGGCCAGTGGCAAGCGGTTTACGGCAGCAACGGCAATGCGTTCAGTGAATTGCGCATTGGCCTGCAACTGGTTGACCGGCAGGGTGCGCTGACACAAGAACAGCTCAACGGCTTTTGCATGGCGGTACAGCAGTTTGCAGATGAGCACGATGCTTCGGTTACCTTCCCGCAACGCTCGGCCAAGTTGGCTGCAGCAGCAAACCTGGATGAGTTCTGCGCTTCGGTTGACGTACTGATTGGCCTGAATGTGATGGCCAGCGGCAATCCGTTGCCGATGGAGAAAGTGCGCGTGCTGGCTGAACATGCCGGGCTGATCAAAGCGCCGGATGGCACTTTCCAGTATCGCAGCGAAACTGGCAAAGCCTTGTTCTCGCTGACCAACCACGACCAAACGCCATTTGGTATGACATCCGAAGGTATTACCTTGCTGTTTGACGTGCCGCGTGCGGCCGGTGGGTTGTCAGTTTTTGAATATGTGTGTCAGTTCGCACTGCATCTGTGCTCGCAACTTGGCGCCACACTGGTAGATGACAACGGCAAGCCGCTGACCACCGCCAGTCTGACCAGCATTCATCAGCAACTGGCGCAAATTTATGCCCGTATGGATGAGCGTGGCATTGAGCCCGGCTCGGCCACGGCATTGCGTTTGTTTGCTTGATAGTCTGGCAAGTTAGCTAATATCTGATGATTGATTGAACCGATAGAACGGGAACAGGGCCACTGGTCAAGCTCCCGTTCTGGCCCTCTGATGGACCGAAAATCATGACAGACCTGATAGAACAGGCGGCGCAACTGCGCCGCCTTTTGCATCAATACGGCCACGAATACTACGTGCTTGATGCGCCGAGTGTGCCCGATGCCGAGTACGACCGCATTTTTCGTGAGCTGCAGGCGCTTGAAGCCGCACATCCAGACTTGCTCACCGCAGATTCACCCACGCAGCGGGTTGGCGGCGCCGCGCTGCCCTCGTTCAATAGCGTAATCCATCGCGTGCCAATGCTGTCTTTGAACAATGCATTTGAGGACGAAGAGGTCGAAGCGTTCGACCGCCGCGTGCGTGAAGGCTTGGGGATCGCGGCGGCAACCTATGACGTCGGCCCCAAGTTTGATGGTTTGGCCATGTCGCTGACCTATCAGGATGGCGTCCTGGTTCAGGCCGCCACGCGCGGCGATGGTGCGACAGGCGAAGACGTTACGCGGAACGTACGCACCATCAATGCCATTCCGTTGCGTTTACATGGCGAAAACATTCCCGCTGTGCTGGAAGTGCGCGGTGAGGTGCTGATGTTCAAGAAAGACTTTGAACGTCTTAACGATGAGCAGACCGCCAAAGGACTCAAGGTCTTTGCCAATCCGCGCAATGCGGCTGCGGGCTCTTTGCGTCAGCTTGATTCGCGCATCACCGCTTCAAGACGACTGGCGTTTTTTGCCTACGGTATCGCCACCTGCGAAGGGGTAACGCCTCCGGCCAGCCAGTCGGCCGTGATGGATTGGTTTGCCACCTTGGGATTGCCCATTTGCAAAGAGCGAGACCGGGTTGTCGGGTCCGATGGCCTGTTGGGTTATTACCATCGCATTGGTGATAAACGCCCGTCTTTGCCGTATGAGATTGATGGCGTCGTCTACAAGGTTGATTCTTTTGCGCAGCAAGAAGAACTTGGCTTCGTCTCGCGTGCGCCGCGCTGGGCCATCGCCCACAAGTTTCCGGCGCAGGAAGCGCTGACGCTGGTGGAAGCCATTGATGTGCAAGTCGGACGCACTGGAGCGATCACGCCGGTCGCGCGCTTGCAGCCGGTGTTTGTCGGCGGCGTTACCGTGACCAATGCCACCTTGCACAACGAAGATGAGGTCCGCCGCAAAGATGTACGTATCGGTGACACGGTTATCGTGCGGCGTGCTGGCGATGTGATTCCGGAAGTGGTCGGCGTGGTGCTGGAGCGTCGGCCAATGATCGAACAGACCGGTGGCGATCTATTTTCTGCGCAGCAAGTCCCGCGCGAACCGGCGTATCAGCTCCCCAAAACCTGCCCGGTATGTGGCTCGCACGTGGTGCGCGAAGAAGGCGAGGCTATCGCTCGCTGTTCGGGTGGCTTGTTCTGCTCGGCTCAGCGCAAAGAGGCGATCTGGCACTTTGCCGGGCGTCGCGCCATGGATATTGATGGCCTGGGTGGTCGCTATATCGATAACCTGGTGGAACTGGATTACGTGCACGGCGTGGCCGACCTGTATCGACTGACGCTGGATGATTTTCTGGAGATGAAGCGCCGCGCCGATGAGCGCGACGGCCTTACACCGGAAACGGTCCAGCAGGGCAAAGTCGCCACCAAATGGGCAGAGAACCTGCTGGAGGCCATTGAAGCCAGCAAGAAGCCGCCACTGGCACGCATGCTGTTCGCGCTGGGTATCCGCCACGTGGGTGAGTCCACCGCCAAGACGCTGGCGGATTGGCTGGGGCGACTGCAGTGGGTGCGTCATGCTCCCGCCGCTGTTCTGCGAGTGTTGCCGGATATTGGTGGCACCGTGGCCGATTCCATTGCCGATTTCTTTGCCGAGCCCAAAAACCAGCAGGCGCTGGATGATCTGCTGAGCGCAGGTGTCGAGCCGCAGGGTGAGCGCGCCCCGAGTGCTGAGCTGAGAGAAAAACTTGATGTCGCAACGCTGTATGCCGCATTGAATATCCCCAGACTGACGCCGGTGCGAGCCAAACAACTCGCCGGGCAATTCCCGACATTGGCGGGTCTGGCCCAAGCCAATGAAACGGCCCTGGTTGGATTGCCGACGGATGTTGCAAGCGCTGTGCTGACTTGGCTGGGTCAGCCAGATCGACGCGAACAATTGCAGCAACTGGATCAGTTCCAGGCCAGATTGCTGGACGCTCTCCCGCAAGCAAGCGAGGCCACGCAAGGTGTGTTTACCGGCAAAACGTTTGTGCTAACCGGCACCTTGCCCACGCTGTCTCGCGATGAGGCCAAGGCACTGATTGAAGCGGCGGGTGGCAAGGTGAGCGGCAGCGTCTCTAAAAAGACGGATGTGGTTGTGGCGGGCGAAGAGGCGGGTTCCAAGCTGACCAAGGCCCAGGAGCTGGGCGTGCCGGTATGGGATGAAGCGCAGCTGCAGGCAGCACTGACGACGTAGCAGTCGGAGGCTGGTGTCTGGTTGACAAGAAAAGGGCTGACATCAATATCGGCCCTTTTCCTATGGAATCATGATGTTTATAAAATTAAACATCGTCTATCAGAATTCGCTGGTTGACTTTGGTGTTTAATTGTCTGAACATTGATGCTATGCACAAATCAGAAGCCATTCGCTTGTTTGGATCCCAGACCCGCCTTGCCGATTCGCTCGGCCTTGGTCGTTCCGCGGTATCCCAGTGGCCCGACGAGTTGCATCAGCGTCAAGCTGATCAAGTCATGGGGGCCGCACTGCGATTGGGATTGCTGGAATCAGCCAATCAAACCAGAGGATTCGGTATGCAAAAAATTCGTAAGGCAGTTTTTCCGGTCGCGGGGATGGGGACACGCTTTTTGCCGGCCACCAAGGCCAGCCCTAAAGAAATGATGTCCATTGTCGACAAGCCGCTTATCCAGTACGCCGTGGAAGAAGCGCTGGCCGCTGGCATTACCGAAATGATCTTCATCACCGGGCGTAACAAGCGCTCGATCGAAGACCACTTTGATAAAGCCTATGAGCTGGAAAGCGAACTGGCAGCGAAGAACAAACAGAAGCTGCTGGATATTGTGCAAGGCATCCTGCCCAAGGGTGTTACCTGCGTGTATATCCGCCAGCCAGAAGCGCTGGGTCTGGGCCACGCCGTGTTATGCGCCAAGCCAGCGGTAGGTGATGAGCCCTTTGCCGTCATCCTGGCAGATGACTTGATCGATGGCCGTACTTCAGAACTCAAATTGATGGTGGACCTGTTCGACGACACCCATTGCTCTGTACTGGGCGTGGAAGAAGTCCCGCATGAAGATACCGGTTCTTACGGCATTGTTGAGGTGGGTGAGCCGCAAAGTGGCCGCCTGAAAATCAACAGCATCGTAGAAAAACCCAAGCCTGCTGAAGCGCCTTCCAATCTGGCCGTGGTCGGGCGTTATGTGCTGACACCGCGCATCTTCCATCATCTGCAAAGCGTGCAGCCAGGCAAGGGCGGCGAAATCCAGCTCACCGATGGCATTTTTGCGCTCATGCAAGAGCAGCACGTGTTGGCGCACACGCTCAAAGGCAAACGCTATGACTGCGGCTCCAAGTTCGGCTTTTTGAAAGCGACCTTTGAGCTGGGTCTGAAGCACGAAGAAGTGGGCGAGGAGTTTACCTCGTATCTGAAGGAGCGTATTGCCAGCGGTGAGCTTGCTCGGTGATTTGGCGACACCTGCTGCAATATTTGTGAGATTTTGAGAAATAAGGGACTACACGGCTGGTGTCGTCCCTTTTTCTTTTTTAAGATGTTCTGGTTACACGCGCTGGCTGCTGCTGATTTTATTGATCCATCAATAACGAGTCCGGGATTGGCGCTTGCGTCAGCCCGCAGGAGAACACCTCATGCTCGCCATCATCGGCGGAACTGGCGCTGGCCAGCTGGCCAATCTGGAAGTTACGCGCCGGCAAGTCGTGCGCACACCTTATGGTGACCCGTCTGGCCCGCTGACATTTGGCGAAGTGGGTGGTAAACCAGTGGTATTCATTGCCCGTCACGGCTACGGCCATACCATCCCGCCGCACCTGATCAACTACCGCGCCAATATCTGGGCGCTGGCCGATCAAAAAGTCACCCAGATTGTGGCCATCGCTTCAGTTGGCGGAATTCGCGCCGATATGGGGCCAGGTGTGCTGACTTTGCCGGACCAGATCATTGATTACACGTGGGGGCGCAAACAGACAATGTACGAGGGCGGCCTGCATCCGGTTACCCACATTGATTTTACCGAGCCCTACAGTGCAGATTTACGAGCAACCGTACTGGCCGCGGCAAGGCAAGTGGGCGTAGATATCGTCGATGGCGGTGTCTATGCCTGTACCCAAGGCCCACGTCTGGAAACCGCCGCAGAAATCCGCCGCATCCAGCGCGACGGCGGTGATATCGTAGGCATGACCGCCATGCCGGAAGCCGCACTAGCCAGGGAGGCGGGTGTCGAGTACGCCACCATCGCGGTCGTCTCTAACTGGGCAGCAGGACAGCAAGACAGCGCGCGCGGCGTAGTTTTTACGACAGCAAGTGGCGTGTTTGAGGCGGCGATGGCTCGCACCAATTCGATATTGGAAGCATTGTTAAAACAGTCCTGATTGGTTCGATATAGGCATTGATGGGTAAAACGCAATTGAGGGGTGTGGCGTGAAGGTTGTTATCCTGGCAGGTGGTCTAGGTACGCGTTTGGGCGAGGAAACAGATCTTCGCCCCAAACCGATGGTTGAAATTGGCGGCCGACCAATTCTTTGGCACATCATGAAAATTTATTCGGCCTACGGCTTCAATGAATTTGTGATTTTGCTGGGTTACAAAGGCAACCATATCAAAGAATTTTTTGCCAATTACTTCCTTTACCAGGGCGACGTCACGATTGATCTTTCCAATAACCAGATTGAGGTTCACCGCAATCAATCTGAACCGTGGAAAGTTACGCTGCTGGAAACCGGGCTGGACACGCAAACGGGCGGACGCATCTTGCGCGCCAAAGACTACGTGGGGCAGGAGGATTTTCTGCTGACTTACGGGGACGGCGTGTCAAACGTCGATATTGCTTCATTGGTGACGCAACATCAGGCTTCGGCCAATACCCTGGTCACCATGACCACGGTTCAGCCAGAGGCGCGCTTCGGCATTGTCGACGATGATGATGCAGGTCTGATTCGTGAGTTCCATGAGAAACCGCCGGGTGATCTGGGCTGGATCAATGGTGGTTTCATGGCCTGTCGGCCAGAGGTCTTTGATTTCATTAAAGAGGGTGATTCCACCATTTTTGAACGGGCACCGCTGGAACAATTGGCGGCTCAAGGCAAGTTGATGGCGTACCGTCATCACGGCTTCTGGAAATGCATGGATACCCTGCGCGATAAAATCCAGCTTAACCACATGTGGGACCAGGGCAATGCCCCCTGGAAAGTCTGGGGCTAATCAATTGTTCAGCAATATCTATCATGGCCGTCGGGTTTTCCTGACCGGGCACACTGGTTTCAAAGGTTCCTGGCTGGCTTTGTGGCTGCACAAGCTCGGGGCGCAGGTGCATGGCTACGCATTGCCACCTGAGGACGAACAGAGTGCACATTGGTCCCAACTCGATTTGCCGATTGCTTCAACGCTGGCCGATATTCGCGATGCCGAAACGCTCCGGGCAGCACTAAAAGAGTTTGCGCCAGAAATCGTGTTTCACCTGGCGGCGCAGCCGCTGGTTCTGGCCTCGTATCGCGATCCTCTGACCACTTGGCAGACCAATGTAATGGGCACTGCCAATCTACTGGAAGCTTGCCGGGGGCTGCCGTCGGTGAAGGCTGTGGTGGTGATCACCACCGATAAATGTTACGAAAATCAGGAGTGGTGCTGGGGCTACCGCGAGTCTGACGCGCTGGGTGGTCATGATCCATATAGCGCCTCCAAAGCGGCTACGGAACTGGTCGCCGCCTCTTATCGCCAAAGTTTTGCCGACAGATCTGCCTTTGGCGCATCGCCATTGCTGATTGCCACGGCACGTGCCGGTAATGTTATCGGCGGTGGCGACTGGGCGGCAGATCGCTTGATCCCTGACGTGGTACGGGCGACTGCGGCGCAGAAGGCGGTTGAAGTGCGTAATCCGCTGGCAATTCGACCGTGGCAACATGTGTTGGAATCGCTCTCTGCCTATTTGCTGATTGGCCAGAAGCTGTTGCAAGACGAGCACAGCGTTGCCCGAGCCTGGAACGTGGGGCCGGCGGACGAAGATAGTGCCTCTGTCGCACAGGTGCTGGATGTATTGCGAGCGGACTGGCCCGCCGTTTCTTGGCAGCAAGTAGGCGCCATGGCGCATGAAACAAGTGCATTGCGGCTTGATTCCTCTCGCATCAGGGCAGAACTGGCATGGAAACCGGTCTGGCGTTTGCAGCAGGCGCTGGCGCAGACTAGCCAATGGTACCAGGCGTGGTTACAGGGTGAATTGCGATCGGAAGCGCAGCTACAGCAATATTTGAACGATGCAATGACCCACGGTCTGAGCTGGACTCGCTAATGCAAATAGCGCATTTGCCGATTGCAGGAGTAGCGGTCCTGGAAACAGAACGTCGCGGCGATGACCGTGGCAGCTTTGCGCGCTGGTTTTGCCAGCGGGAGCTGGCTGAACTGCTGGGTGATTCGACTATCTGCCAGGTCAACCATTCGTACACCCGGGAGCAAGGCAGCATCCGCGGCTTGCATTTTCAGCGCGCGCCTGCGGCGGAAATAAAAATTGTGCGCTGCTTGTCTGGCCGGATATTCGATATTGTTTTGGATTTGCGGCGAGACTCCCCCACATTCCTGCAATGGCAAGGCATCGAACTTTCTGCAGATAATGGCAAGGCGCTTTTACTGCCCCAGGGCTGTGCTCACGGCTTTCAAACGCTCACGGATGAGGTGCAACTCCTATATATGCACACCGCTTTTTATGAGCCTGCGGTGGAAGGGGGTATCCGCTTCGATGACCCGCGCGTTGGCATTAACTGGCCATTGCCGGCCACCCAGGTTTCGGCTCGTGATCAGCAACATCCGCTTTTGCCGGATGATTTCATTGGAATCCAGGTATGAAGTGCCGTCATTGTCAGAGCCCGCTACAACTCGATTTTGTTAATCTCGGATTCGCCCCGCCATCCAACGCCTATCGGCTTGCCACTGATCTGTCTACACCCGAAACCCGCTACCCCTTGCGAGTGAAGGTATGCGAGCAATGCTGGTTGGTGCAAACCGAAGACTTCGCCCGTCATGACGCACTCTTCGATGCCCAATACGCTTATTTTTCTTCAACGTCTTCTACCTGGCTGGCGCACGCTCAATCGTACGTTGCGATGATCACACAGCGACTCGCGCTGGATTCCGCTTCATTTGTGGTGGAGGTAGCGGCCAACGATGGCTATCTGCTGCAATACGTCGCCCAGCGCGGCATCCGCTGCCTTGGGATAGAACCCACGTACAGCACCGCGCAGGCGGCCAGAGCGAAAGGGCTGCAGATAGAAGAAGTCTTTTTGGGGGCAGCATCGGCCAAAACCCTGCGCGAACGCCACGGTGCCGCTGACTTGGTTGCAGCCAACAATGTGCTGGCCCATGTGCCGGACATTAACGACTTTGTCGCGGGCATCGAGATATTGCTCGCACCAGAGGGAACCGTCACGTTTGAGTTTCCACATTTACTCAATCTGATTGCGCAAACCCAGTTCGACACCATTTACCACGAGCATTTTTCATATTTGTCGTTGCTTGCGGTACAGCCAATCTTGCAGCAGGCAGGGTTGCGGGTGTACGACGTTGAAAATCTGCCCACACATGGCGGTAGCTTGCGGGTTTACGCCTGCAGGCAGAATGCCGCGCAGCTGGAACAGGCCAGCGTTGCCGCCATTATTGCCGGTGAGAAAGCCGCCGGGCTCGACCAGTCAGCTGTTTATCATGATTTTCAAGCGCGCGCTGATGCGGTCCGGTTGGGCTTGCAAGCATTTTTGCTGGAACAAAAGCGCGCTGGCAAAACGGTGATTGGCTACGGTGCCGCAGCGAAAGGTAACACGCTGTTGAACTACGCTGGTGTAGACGGATTGTTGTTGCCGCAAGTGGCGGATGCCGCGCCATCCAAACAGGGTAAATACCTGCCCGGTAGTCATATTCCGGTAATCACCCCGCAGGCATTGCTGGACGCACGGCCCGATTTTGTCCTGATATTGCCGTGGAACCTGAAGCATGAAGTCATGCAGCAGCTGGCACAAATCCGCGAGTGGGGCGGACAGTTTGTCGTCGCGGTACCCGAGGTGGAAATCCTATGAGTCAGTCAGAACCGCAAGAGCGCATTCTCTATACCAAACCATCGATTACCGAGCTTGAGGTTGGCTACGCCACAGACGCCGCAGCCAACGGCTGGGGTGCGCGTTGCTACGACTACATCAACCGGTTCGAGCGTGATTTTGCAGCCTGGAATGGCTCCACATACGCCATTGCCACCTCCAGTTGCACGGGGGCCATGCATATGGCGCTGGTGGCGCTGGACATCGGCGCTGGTGATGAAGTCATTCTGGCGGACACTAACTGGATTGCAACCGTCGCACCCATCGTGCACGTGGGGGCCACGCCGGTATTTGTCGACGTGCTGGCCCAATCATGGTGCCTTGATCCGGACAAGGTAGAGTCTGCCATTACGCCAAAAACGCGGGCGATTGTGGCAACCCATATCTACGGCAATCTGTGTGATCTGGACGCACTGGCAGCCATTGCCGACAAGCATGGCCTGGTGCTGATTGAAGATGCCGCAGAAGCCATCGGCTCGATCTATCACGGGCACCGTGCGGGTTCGGTTGGGCGGTTTGGTGTTTTCTCGTTTCATGGCACCAAAACCATGACTACCGGCGAAGGTGGCATCTTTGTCACCAACGACGCCCAACTGTATGAGCGTGTCCTCACCTTGAGTAATCACGGGCGCAAACGGGGCGAGACCCGCCAGTTCTGGCCATCAGAAGTGGGTTTTAAATACAAAATGTCCAATATTCAGGCGGCCATCGGGTGCGGTCAGCTTGAACGCATTGAAGAACTGGTGGCGCGCAAGCGCGAAGTATTTCAGCAGTATCAAGCTGCGCTGGCACCATATCCACAGATCAGTTTGAATCCGGAGCCTGCAGGAACCCGCAATGGATACTGGATGCCGACGGCGGTGTTTGATGTTGCGAGCGGCGTGACCCGCGAACAACTGCAAGCCGCTTTTCAGCGGCAGCAGATTGATGCGCGCGTATTTTTTAGCCCCTTATCCAGCACGCCACCCTTTACCCCGGTGCCAGATAACCGCAATAGCTTTGATCTGCCCACGCGTGCCATCAATTTGCCCAGCTATCACGACCTGACTCCGGACCAGATCAAACGGGTGGCGGCTTGCCTGTTGAGCGTCCTGGGGCAGGAGGCTCGGTGAAGAAAGTCTTGCTGCTGGGTGCCAATAACCCCGAATCACCGCGTATGCTGCAACGGGTAAGGGAGCATTCCCCAGTCGATTTTGTCGGCTATATCGACAATGACCCGGCCAAAAAGGGTAAAGACTTTTACGGACTGCCGATTTTTGGCGGTTTTGATGTATTGCCGCAGTTTGATCCGGCCGAATACAACTTTGTGAACCTGATTTCGGGCGACTGTGTTACCCGGCATGAGACGTCCCGGGTCATGCGCGCAGCCGGTTTTGCCATGAGCAATCTGATCCACCCAGCCGTTGACCTGCTGATGGTTGAACTGGGGACGGGAATCTACTTGCGCGAGGGCGTGATTGTGCAAGCAGGCGTCAAGCTCTCCGATAACGTTTGCATGCACATTGGCGCACTGATTGGTCATGAAACGCAGGTGGGTGAATCTTCGTTCATTGCACCCGGTGTGTCGGTATGTGGCTGTGTTGAAATAGGTTGCGGGGTTTTTGTCGGTGCGGGGGCAACAATATTGCCTCGACTAAAAATAGGCAATTGGGCGGTCATCGGAGCTGGTGCCGTGGTGACCAGAGATGTGCCGGCTGGCGCGGTGATGGTTGGCAATCCGGCGCGGGTACTCAAGATGCGTGATATGCCAACGGTGGATACCACCGGACAGAATTGAAGCGAGGACTTGATGTTGTGCAAACCGTGATAGACAGCAAAGTTGTTGCGGATTGAATTCAGGCCCTTCACTGTGCTTTACCCATAAATACCCGCGTTGCGGGATTGAATGATTGAGGTTTTCATGACAGACGACATGCACGCCAGATTTGAGGCAGAACGAGTTCGGGATATCGCGGCTCAGGGGAATGACGCAGCGCTTAAGCAAATGGGCCTGGATTTTGTTATCCAGACCGCGGTACATAAGTACACCTACAATTTCAAATCTCTTGGTCGCCCGATCATTCAGCTGCCGCAAGATATGGTGGCCATGCAGGAACTCATCTGGGCATTAAAGCCAGATCTGGTTATTGAAACCGGCATCGCCCACGGCGGCTCTTTAATCATGAGCGCATCCATGCTGGCCTTGCTGGATTATTGCGAAGCTGTGGAGCAGGGCACGGTGCTGGACCCACGGGCCAGCAAACGGCGCGTGCTGGGTCTGGATATTGATATCAGAGAACACAACCGCGCAGCCATTGAGGCGCACCCGCTGGCCCATAAAATTGAAATGATTCAGGGCTCGTCAATTGATCCCGAAATCATTGCCCAGGTGCATGCCAAAGCCAGCGGTTACCAGCGCGTGCTGGTTTGCCTTGACTCCAATCATACCCACGCGCACGTCCTGGCTGAGCTGCAAGCCTACGCGCCGCTGGTTACACCGGGCAGTTATTGTGTGGTATTCGATACTGTGGTGGAAGACATGCCGGCCGATGCTTTCCCCGATCGGCCTTGGGGCGTTGGTGATAATCCTAAAACCGCGGTGCATCAGTGGTTAAAAGATAACCCCGGATTTGAAATTGATCATGCCATTGAAAACAAATTACTGATTACCGTTGCGCCGGAAGGCTATCTGAAGCGCATTGCCTGATTTGCACACTGGAAATTGAATGAACCAATTTGGCCAACTGTTAACCCTGGTTTTGCTGACGCATAATCGCCCCCAGTTTCTGGCGCGGGCGATTCGCTATTACTCAGCCATGCCCTGCACCTTGTTGATTATGGATTCGTCGGCGGAATCCAATATCTGGGCGGTGGAGCAATACGGGAACGAGCGCACGAGCTACCAGCACTGCGGTGACTGTGACTACAGTCAGATCATGCTAAAAATCCGGCGCGGAACCAATCTGGTCACCACACCGTATATGGCATTTGTCACCGACGACGATTTCACCCTTGAGGGTGGGCTGGTCCAAGGCCTGGATTTCCTGCAAGCCAACCCTGATTACGCGCTGTGCCATGGGTACTGCCTGATGTACCTGGCTGATGGCGAACGGGTGCATTACTTCTTGCGTGACCGTAAAGTGGTCGAAGACTATGCTGGGGCTAGTGAAGACCGCATTATGTCTTTTATGGATAATTTCATTCCTCCATTTTATGCAATTGCAAGATCCACGGTATTCAAAGACTGGTTTGATTTGATTCCCGACGATATCCGATGGGAATACAACGAGTTTGGAGAGGCGTTATATAAGTTGGCTCGCGGGAAAGCCCGCATTTTGCCAATTCCATTTGTCGTACGCGAGCTGAACTATCCGGTCTCGGATCATCAGACTGATCTTTACCAGGCATTGACCGATCCACGCTTCGACGGACCACAGAAAGAAGCTTTCTTTGATTTCATGGCCAATATTTACCGTAAACTGGAACCAACGGTTTCTTTTTACGATGCCCGGATCATGACCAAGAAGGCTGCGGCGGTATTGGCATTGTGCCTGGGCAGCAACAAATCGCTAACCGTGCAGGAAATATTCCGTTCCGAATGGCGAACCATTACACCACGACCTGATTGGTTTTTTGAAATCAAACAGTTTGTTGAAATGCCGTTTTACAACGCAGAATTTTTTGCATTGCTGGAAGAAATTGATCTGCTATTGCGCGCCATGCCGTGCGGCAAACTTCAACTGAAAGAACTGGAGCCCAAGCTGCAATGGCAAAATCAGCTGATTGTCCAAGGCATTGCCTCGATGGATGCCGGAGATGCGAAATCTGCGCAGCAGGCATTTGAAGCCATCCTTAGCCAGAATCCGTTCCATATCAATACCATCTGCAGTTTGTGCGTATTGCATGCCAATGCGGGTGCGTTGCCGCTGGCCAAGGTATTGCTGGACTGGGCTAAGCGCCTTAACCCGCAAGACCCGGCGGTGAGATCACTGGAGCCATTGGGGCGGGCTATCGAGCAACAAACGATATCTGTGAAAGATATGGGCTCCACGCGGCGTCTGGCAGTGGTTGTCCATCTGTTTTATCCGGATCTGTGGCCTGAATTTGCGCGCGCTCTCTCGACTATCGACCACGCCTTCGATCTGATCGTCACGACACCCGAAGAGCTGTTGCAAACGGTAGTCAAACTGATCAAACCGCAGTTCCCCAACGCCCGTGTTTACCCGGTCACGAATCGGGGGCGGGATATTGCTCCGCTATTCAAGTTACTGGAACACGAGAAGCTGGAAGATTTTGACCTTGTGCTCAAAATTCACAGCAAAAAGTCAGCCCACCTTCTGGACTGGGTGGGGGAGGCTTGGCGCACGCAACTGCTGGCAGGATTGCTGCCTGCAGATGGCATTGGACAGGTATTGGCCTGGTTTGATACTCATCCAACGGGCGGGATGCTCTCAGTGTCCGGCACCATGCTCAATGCGTACAAAATTTCGGGCGCACACAGGGAGAATCTCCCGGGAATGCGCCAATGGGCCAAACGTATCGGGGTTGATCCTCAAAATTTTGATTATGACTTTATTGCCGGCAGCATGTACTGGGCGCGAGGGGCTCTTTTTGGAGCGCTTCGCCGGCTCGGGATCAGGCAAGAAGATTTCGAGGAGGAGACCGGGCAACTTGACGGCACTCTCGCTCATGTCTTTGAACGGTTGATGCCGTTGGTCGCCAAGTCGGTGGGGTTGGAAACCGGCCAGCTGCCGGGCGTTCCGGTAAAGCCGATATACAAAGACGCGGTCAAGGTCGGAGCTAACGCGCCAACTGAGATTGCAAACTCACACTTGGAAAAAGTGGCTCAAGCCGGGCCGGTCATAAGTGTTTATGAAGACTGGCTGCAACAGCGCAGTCTCAGTCTGCCTGAAGCCCGCATGATCGACACCCGTGTCGATCAACTGCCGCCGCAGATCGCGCGTTTTTATCTTATTGACCGCATGGGCAACATGCCCGGTGTTTCAGAAACGCTGACCACGCTGGGCCAACAGTATTTCAAGGGCAAACAAGCTGCTATCGTGTCGCCGCTCGTTGATCCCGAGCCCAATAGCGGTGTCGCCTGGTTTCAGAGCGCCGACGGCTATGTTGCTGCGATGGCTGACGTTGCTCAGGTGCAGGCGGATTGGGTCGGCCTGGTAGAAGTGGGCGACCGCTTGACCCTGGATGGTTTGCTGTTGGGTCTGTTGCAGGCCGCAGATAACCCGCAATGGCAAGTCATTTATTGGGACGACGACTGGATAGGCGATCAAGGCACTCCAGACATGCCTCGCTTCAAGCCGGATTTCAGTCCTGATTTGATGCGGGCCATGCCTTATGCGGATGGCATGTTGTTGGTGCGGCACGGAGCGTTGAAAGCAGTCCTGGCTGCGGGCCCGCTAGAACCCGGTGCAGAGCAAATCGACCTGCTGTTACGTCTATATGAGCAATTTGGTGAAAAGGCCATTGGCCACGTGCCAACTATCGGCTGCCATCTGGCGCAATTGCCATGGAGGTCGCTGGATGATCACGGACGGGCGGGGGCATTTGCCCGTGCGGTGCGCAATCATCTTGCCCGTATCAATTGCCCGGCCACGCTGTCGGAGGGTTTGATTCCCGGCACCTTGAATGTCCAGTATCAGCATGCCACCACACCACTGGTGAGTATTATCGTCCCCACCAAAGATCAGTTTGCAATGCTGTCCCGGTGCGTGGAAAGCGTGCTGGAACGTACCCGCTACGCCCAGTTCGAATTACTGATCGTTGATAACAATACTACTGAGCTGGATGCAGTCAATTACCTGGACGGGCTGGAAAAACCGGGTAATCCGCGCATTCGAGTGATCAGATATCCACACCCATTCAATTTTTCTGCAATCAACAATTACGCGGTGGAACAGGCCCACGGTGAATATGTGGTGTTGCTGAACAATGACACCGCAATCATTCAGGAAAACTGGCTGGAAGAACTGGTCAGGCATGCCCAACGGCCAGAAGTTGGTGCCGTTGGCGCGCGCTTGCTTTATCCAGACGGCAAGATTCAGCATGCCGGGGTGGTGTTGGGGCTGCGTGGCCCGGCGGATCACCCGTTCATTGGGCTGCCTAGAGATGAACGCGGTTACATGAACCGCTTGCAGGTGATCCAGAATTATTCGGTTGTTACCGCCGCTTGTTTGATTATCCGAAAGTCCATTTACCGCGAACTTGGGGGTATGGATGAGCAAGATTTCAAAGTGTCTTACAACGATGTCGACCTGTGTTTGAAGGTACGCCAAGCTGGTTATCTGATCGTCTGGACTCCGTTCGCCACGGTGCTGCACGAAGGTAGTGTCAGTCAGACCCGAGTGGATCCAGCGGCCCAGGAGGCCAAGAGGAAGCGCTTTGCGGGCGAGCAAGAGGCCATGTTCGGTAAATGGCTACCGCAACTGGCGACGGACCCGTATTACAACCGCAACCTGATGCTGCATGGCAACGGTTTCGAGATTGAAAATCGCCGACTGGTTTCGTTCCAGCCGATTTCCTGGAAACCACCGCTGCGGGTGCTTACTCACCCGGCGGACCAGATGGGGTGTGGCCATTACCGGATGATTCAGCCATTCCAGGCGCTTAAAGACGCTCAAAAATTGAGTGGTGCGATTTCGTTCGAGCTACTTGGAGTGATTGACCAGGAGCGTTTCAAGCCCGACGTATTGATATTCCAGCGGCAGATCACTGCTGAACAAATTGAGTTCATGGCTCGGGCCAAGCGGCTTTCCGGTGCTTATTGCATCTATGAGCTTGACGACTATCTGCCTAATATTCCGCTAAAAAGCGCCCACCGTGACCATATGCCCAAGGACGTATTGAAGTCATTACGCCGGGCAGTGGCTCACGTGGACCGATTCGTCGTGTCTACGGAACGACTGGCTGAGCAATATGCCGATCTGCACGACAATTTCCATGTAGTACATAACTATCTGCCAGAGTCTTGGTGGGGTAATTTGCCCCTGATTCAGACTGAGCATGCCCGTCCACGCGTGGGTTGGGCGGGTGGCATCAGCCACACTGGCGACCTGGAGCTGATCGAAGGCGTGGTTCGGGAGTTGGCCAACGAGGTGGATTGGGTGTTTTTTGGTATGTGCCCTCCAAAATTGCGCCCTTATATCAAAGAGTTGCACGAAGGTGTACCGATTGAAGGGTATCCGGCCAAACTGGCTAGTCTGCAACTGGATCTGGCGCTGGCACCGCTAGAGCACAATCAGTTTAATGAGAGCAAAAGCAACCTGCGCTTGCTGGAGTACGGTGCTTGCGGCTTTCCAGTTGTATGTACCGATATTGAGCCGTACCGGGTTGACTTGCCGGTAACCCGAGTGCGCAATCGTCACAAAGACTGGATTGACGCCATTCGCATGCACCTGGACGACCTGTCTGCAACTCGCCAGCGCGGCATGGAATTACGCAATGCGGTGCATGACAAATGGATGCTGAAGGGCGATAACCTGGAGTTGTGGCGTAAGGCTTGGTCTCCTGATTGATGATGGATGACGCAAAAGACGACTCCTGACCACGATGGCGAGCCATAAAAGGTTCGCCATTTTTTTATTCGCAAACGGGTGGAAAGGGCAGTTGAACGGGGGAAGGGAGCGTGCATTTGAACGGCAGCGCGGATACTGGCGTCGGCTGAATTTTCTTTCTTCATTTGTCAAAATTTGCGGGAAAATTTTTTTTTGAATTTTCCTAAAGTTTATTCGGCTATCTCCGATAAACAGTCCAAGGACGCGGTGTTGCGTCTGAATGTTAAACGCATAACCCTTAACGAGGAGCTACCAAATGTCTTTGGTTCTCAACACAAACGTCGCGTCACTGATGGCTCAGCAAAACCTGAGCAAGTCGCAAGATTCGCTGAATACCTCACTGGCACGTCTGTCGTCCGGCCTGCGCATTAATAGCGCCAAGGATGACGCAGCCGGTCTGGCCATCTCCGACCGTATGACGTCGCAAGTCAATGGCATGAACCAGGCATCCCGCAATGCTAACGACGGCGTTTCGCTGTCGCAAACTGCGGAAGGTGCTCTGGGTCAGATGGGCGATATGATGCAATCCATTCGCCAACTGGCTGTTCAATCCGGCAATGCGACGAACTCTTCGTCCGACCGCCAGGCTCTGAATGCCCAGGTTAACCAACTGGTTTCCGAACTGGACCGCACAGCGCAAACCACCCAGTTCAACGGCCAGAATCTGTTTGATGGCAGCTTTACCGCTGCAACCTACCAGGTAGGCGCCAACGCCAACCAGACCATCACTGCAACCATGGGTAACTTCCGTACCAATCAGTACGGCACGTTCCAGATGGGTGGCGGTAATGGTACCGGTCAACTGGCTTATACCAACGAAGTTAGTGGCACCACTCAAGGGGCCGTAGGCGGTACTGCCACTGTGGCTGTGACCGGTGCTGTGGTAACTAGCTCCGGCACCATGTCGATCAATGGCAAGTCCATCGCTGTTTCGGGTACTGACCAAGCCAGCGACGTTGCTTCGAAGATCAACGCTGCTAACACTGGTGTAACCGCGACTGCCAATACTGAAGTTGATCTGAGTTTCGGTTCGGGTTCGTACTCGCTGGCTATTGCATCGAACAACAACACCTACGCGGGTGTATCGTTCAGCGTGACCTCCTCTGTTTCAGGTCAGGCTCCGACTGCTTCGGACTACAACCAGGCTGTAACTTCGTTCAACAACGCACAGTCGCAAACCGGCGTTGTAGCTCAACTGGCCACCTTTACCAACGCTAGCGGTGCCGTTACTTACGGTATCAAGCTGACCAATAACTCCGGTGCGAATATCCAGATCACTTCGGCCAGCGGTGTTGCCAGTGGCTTTGGTGGCGCGGTGACCCAGTACAACTACGATACGACCAACTCGGCCGGTTCGGCGCAGTACACTTCCGGTTCGTCTCTGGTGAGCTCCTCTGGTTCGGGTAGCTTCACCTTTGGTGGTCAGATCGTGCTCAACTCGTCCAATTCGTACTCCATCACTACCAGTGGCGCAGGTTTTGCCAGCGGCGTGATTACTGGTCAGAGTTCGACAGGCGCTGCTTCCTACGGTCTGTCTTCGGGTTCTACCATGACTTCTTCGCTGAAGACCGTGCAAAGCCTGGATGTTTCGACATTGGATGGCGCAACGCAGGCCCTGCGGATTGCCGACGGTGCACAATCGTACATCGACAGCCAACGCGCTCAACTGGGTGCTTTGCAAAACCGCTTCTCTTCAACCATCTCGAATCTGTCGACCACGGTGACCAATCTTTCGGCCGCCAAGAGCCGGATTCAGGATACCGACTTCGCGTCTGAAACTGCCAACCTGACTCAGTCGCAGATTCTGCAACAAGCCGGCACCGCGATGTTGTCGCAAGCTAACCAGTTGCCGCAAAGCATTCTGAGCCTGCTGAAGTAAGCAGGAACAGAGCGGCCAGTTAACCTGGTAGCATGATGCCCCGGCCGGATTTTTCCATGCCGGGGCGTTTTTCCGTCCAAGGAGATGCTCATGCAAGTGCAGTTGACTCAATCCATCACGGCGCTTTCCCCAGCGACCAGTCAGACTGGCAGTGGCGGTCAAACCGCCCAGACCGCGCCGGCGCAACAGGGTGGTGCTATTCAGTCCGGACAGAATGCTTCGGGCAACGCCACCAAAGATGCCGCCACGCTCAACGATGCGCTGACCAAGCTCAACGACACGGTCAAAACCTATTCCAACGGCAGCTCCTTGCAGTTTTCGGTGGATCAGGACAGCCAGACGCAAATCGTAAAGGTCATTGATACGCAGACCAAAGATGTAATTCGGCAGATCCCTAGCGAGCAGGCTATCGCGCTGGCCAAGGCGATTGGACAATTTGAAGGCTTGCTGATTAAAGATAAAGCCTGAACGGCCGATAAACATGATGTATATGCGGCGAGCTTGCCGCAGGCCGTTCTGTCCGATTGATTGTGTGCGACCGGATTCTATTCTTGTAAAGCCAGTTGGCATTTTTGACTGGTATGATGAGGTACGCACGCCAGGAGCTTTCCCCAAATGACCTCGAGCATCACTCCCACCCCTACACCGACTCCAACCCCGACGCCCACTCCAACGCCGACGACGAGCACCGGCTTATCCAGTACCAGCGGGTTGGGCACGATTACCTCAATGGGGGTTGGCTCCGGGATCGACGTCAGCGGGATCATCTCGCAGTTGATGCAAATTGAGCAGCAACCGCTGATTGCGCTGCAGACAAAAGAAGCCAGTTACGACGCTCAGTTGAGCGCGTTGGGTACGTTACAAAGTGGCCTTTCGGATTTTCAGGCGACGGTTCAGGCGCTATCTGATCCAACCAAATTGCAATTGGCTACGGCCAAGCTGGCCAACACGTCAGTGGGTACTGCCACTGCGACTAATCAGGCACAGCAAGGTTCGCATTCGCTGTTGGTGTCGCAACTGGCTCAGAACCAGGTAATTGCATCGGCATCGGTGAGCAGTGCCAACAATCCGGTCGGCACGGGCTCGATGACCATCAGCTTTGGCTCTTATAGCTCAACTGGCGGTTTTTCGGCCAATGCGACGGCGCAAAGCATCACAGTCAATATCGATTCAACCAACAATAATCTGTTTGGCCTGCGGGATGCGATTAACGCGGCCAAAGGCGGGGCCACAGCCAGCATCATTAATGATGGCTCGGGTTTCCGGTTGGTGTTGGCGTCCAATACCAGCGGTGCCGTGAACGGGATGAAAATCTCCACCACGCCGGCAGGTACCGACACCAGCTTGAATAACTTTGCCTTCGATCCAGCATCCACCACCAACACGACGTCGGTGACGCAGGCGGCGCAAGATGCCCAGTTCCAGCTGGATGGGATCACCATCTCCAAACCGACCAATTCGGTCAACGATGTGCTGCAGGGCGTGACGCTGAATCTGACCGCCACCAACACTACCGCGACCACGCTGACCATCGGCACCGACCCTTCAGCGCTGGTCAAAAATGTACAAGCCATGGTCGATGGCTATAACACGTTCATGTCACAGCTCTCCAGCCTTACCGGGTACGACACGACGACGCAAACCGCTGGCATTCTCAACGGACAGTATTCGCTGAATTCGATCAAGACCATGATGCGCGGCGTATTCAACCAGACACTGGGTGGCAGCAACCAATATCAGTCGATGTATGACGTCGGTATTAGTTTTGACATGAACGGCAAAATGACGCTGAATCAGGACACTCTCACTAACGCGGCCCAGGCGAATCCAGGCGCGGTGAGCAATCTGTTTGCAGCGGGTACCTCGGTGACCAAACCGGGCGGCGTCACGGTCGTGACGACCAGTAGCTCGCTGACTAAAGCAGGCACTTATGCCATCAACGTGACCTCACCGGCCACGCAGGGCAGCGTGACTTCCGGTGCTTTCACCTCTGGCAGTTTCCCGCTGACGATCGGCCCGGATAATGACAACTTCAGCATCAATGTCGACAAGGTTCAGTCGGGAACGATCAAGCTCACTGACGGCACGGTATTCAACAATGGCGCGGATCTTGCCGCCGCACTGCAGACGGCCATTAATGCTGATTCCAGCCTGAAAGCTTCTGGTGTTTCGGCCAATGTGGGCTTTGCCAATGGCGCACTAACATTCAGTTCCGCCTCTTACGGTTCGACTTCGCAAATCCAGATCAACGCGGTGAGTGGGGGTGGTGCGACTGATCCCGCCTTCCTGACATCGACCTCCCTGGCCGCGGGTACTGACGCTGTCGCGACCATCGGCGGGAATCCTGCCACTGCAACGGGTAATGTTCTGGTCGGCACCGGTCCGGCCGCGGGTTTGATTTTGAGTCTGGCCGCTGGGTCGAATGGTGATATGGGTTCGGTGACGGTAAGCCAGGGCTTCGCCTATAACCTGAATCAGACCATCACCAATATCCTGTCGACCAAATCTACTGACAACGGCTTGTTCAACTCGGTGACCAGCAGTATCAACGCCAGCATCACACGGCTGCAGGCCCAGGAAACTGAAATGCAGACGCGCCTGACGCAGGTGCAACAGAACTACGTGCAGCAGTTCACCGCCATGGATACCACGGTGGGCGCGCTCAAGAACACCAGTAGTTACCTCACCACGCAACTTGCCAACCTGCCCAAGATCAGTAGCTGATTGACCAGGTAATACAAGCCGCATGTCGGTGAGATAGCAGTGAGTACCAAACCGGAGAAATGGCATGAGTTATGCCGCAAAGAAAGCGCTTCAATCCTATGGTCAGATCAGCGTCGATGCCGCCGTCAGCTCTTCAAGTCCCCTTAAACTGGTGGTGATGTTGTATGAGGGCGCGATCAAGGCAGTCCTTTTGGCCAAGTACCACATGCAAGAAGGCCACATCGCAGACAAGGGCCTATCAATCAGCAAGGCCATCGCGATCATTGATGAAGGCCTGCGTCAGTCGCTTGATGTGGAAAAGGGTGGAGAACTGGGGCAGAATCTGGATGCGCTTTATCAACATATGACAGAGCAGTTGCTGCAGGCCAATCTGGAAAACCGGGTCGACATGCTTGATCATGTTGCCAAATTGTTGACCGACCTTAAATCGGCTTGGGATACCATCGAAGCCAATAGCCGCACGGTTGCGCCAGTCGCGCCGCCGGTTCAGGCCGATGCTGCTGCCACCGCCGCCAATCGTGATGCGCTCAGTTATGGTCGCGCCTGATATGCAAGCGGTCTATGGTGAGATGGAAAGCTGCTGTCGGGAGATGGCATCTAGCGCCGGGCAAGAAAATTGGGAGGCGTTTTTGCTGAATGCCGCGCGCTTTACTCAATTGAGCAGTAATCTAGGCGATATTAACTGGAGCGCCATACCTGAGCGCCAGCGCGGTGAGCTGGCTGAGGTAATGCGTTCAGCCCAAGGCCAGATCGATGCTGTTTTGCCATTGGCAGAAGCACGACGTCTGGAGTTGATCGGCTCGATCCGTGAGCTGAAAAACGGGGAAAAAATGCGGCGCGTATACGGAACCTGAACCGGACGTCGCTGAAGTTTCAACTGTCACCGAGGCGGCACGTGAACGGAATCCTGATTACCTGGCCACAATTGCTTTATGCAGGACTCGCGCTGCTGGTGTTTTATGTGGCGGAGCTATTGCTGTTCCTGCGCAAAGCAAATTCTCCGCATCACGTTTCTCGCCAGACCCAGCACCGCGTTGAAGCAATGACGGCAGAGATGTCCGCATTGCGCCAGGAACTGGAGTTGCTGAAAGTGCGGTTGGCAGCAAACAGCATGCAACAAGTCTGGGCAATTGAGCATCATGGCGATGCCGATATCGCAAGTCCGCCATCTTCTACCGAAACCCCATATGCCCACGCCATCCGTATGGCGCGCACTGGTGCCGACTCTGCCGTGGTCGCGCAGGAGTGCGGTATCTCCCGCGGCGAAGCTGACTTGATCGTTGCTTTGTATCGCGCGGAAGGATTGCGCTGATCCATGTTGCCCGGCAATGCCATCCTCACGCTGCAGGCGCTTTATCTCAACAACACCACGAATCCGCCTGATGGCCAGCCCGACATCAGCGCCTTGTTCACGGCTGGCGAGCAGGTATCCGCCACTGTGGTCGGGGCTTTGGGCAATGGTCGCTTTGCCGTACAAGTAAACAACCAGTTGCTGGATTTGAACTTGCCGACAGGCGCGACCGCGGGTGAGAAGCTGGATTTGACCGTTGTCGCCAACCGACCTACGCTGACTTTTGCCTTGGCAAACTCCGAGTCGCCGGATTTTCATCCAGGCGTACAAACCGAGTTCTCCGGCGGCGCTCGCTATTTGTCCGATTTGCTTAGCAATAATGGCAAGGCGGCGACGAGTGGAGCGCAAAATGCCGCTGCGGCCGCTCCCTTGTTTGAAGGCACGCCCAACACCGCTGACTTGGCCACCAAACTGGCGCAAACGCTCGGTCAGTCGGGCTTGTTCTACGAGTCGCATCAAGCGCAATGGGTGGACGGCCAGCGCAGCTTGCAGTCCTTGCAGCAAGAGCCCCAAGCCAAACTGCAACTGACGTCCACTTCAGCCAGTGTTGCGGATGCCAAACCAGATACGACCAATCCCGCCGTTCTGCCCGCCAAAGAAGCCAGCCCGCAAGACGCAGCCATGCTCAAGCAAGTGGCTTCCGTCGCAGTGGATGTCACTTCAGCCAGTATCAGCCGTCTGGCCAGTGGGCAGGATCAGCAAGCGGTATTGGCGGGACTGGTGCAACGGCAACTGGATGCCATCGACAGGCAGGCCATCATGTGGCATGGCTTGGCATGGCCAGGTCAGCCCATGCAATGGTCGGTTCAGGGGGATGATCACAATCAGAACCAGGCTTATGCCGACCCCGAAGACCGGCAATGGCGAACCACCTTGAACCTGCAGTTGCCACGGCTGGGCCAGATATCCATTAATGCCGTGCTGTCGCAAGGTCAGTTCAATCTGTCATTCAAGGCCGCGCCGGAGACGGTGCAACAACTGCAATCGGCACAATCGGCGCTCGGGACGCAATTTGAAGGCGCCGGACTGGCATTGACCGCGGTCAGTTTCTCGGCCGCAAGTGCGGAGGCCACGGATGGCGAGTAAGCCCGATGCCCGTCAGCGCGCCGTTGCTCTGGCTTATACCGAGGGTTCTACACCACGGGTAGTTGCCAGCGGCAAGGGACTGGTGGCGCAGGCCATTATTGAAAAAGCGCGTGAAGCCGGTGTGTTTGTCCACCAATCACCTGAATTGGTCTCGCTGCTGATGCAGCTGGATCTGGACGCACATATTCCGGCGCCGTTGTATCGGGCCGTCGCTGAATTGCTGGCCTTTGTCTATCTGGTTGAGCAGGGGAGTGATATCGCTCCGCCGCAGTTGTCGCTACCCCCAGCCCCTGCTGATGCCAGCGATGAGCAACAGCCGGATGCGCTCGTCTGAGCGTATTTGTGTCTTTGTCAGAACACCTTCAAGCCGCGTAACAACACAATCACAATCAGCACTGGCGACACGTAGCGCAGCAGCATGAACACGCCCGTTACTACCGCTTGATTGGCTAGCAGGCCGCGATTGCTCAACTGGCTTTGCACCCAGTCCCGGCCAATGATCCAGCCCACAAAGACACACAACAGCAAGCCACCGACCGGCAATAGCAGGTTGGAACTGACAAAGTCGTAGAAATCAAAGAAGGTCAGGCCGAATATCGTCCAGTGGGCTGCCGCGCCATTAGAGAGTGCCGCTGGCGCCCCCAATATGGCGATCAACAACACGGTCAGGGCTGTGGCTTTGCGGCGAGACCAATGCAGTCGCTCAGTTAGCGCCGCAACGGGCACTTCCAGTAGCGACAGAATTGCGCCTATTGACGCCAGTGCGGTCAGCACGAAAAACAGCACCATGAAGATTTGCCCGCCAGGCATGCTGGCAAATACTGCGGGGATGGTCAGGAAGACCAGTGCCGGGCCGTCCGTGGGCGCGAAATGAAAGGTGAAGACGGCAGGAAAGATGGCAATACCCGCCAGCAAAGAGATGCTTAAATCGGCCAGCATGACGCGGCCAGCGGTGACTGGAATGTTCTGGTCATCGCGAAAATAGCTGCCATAGGTGAGCATGGTGCCCATGCCGATCGACAGTTTGAAAAAGGCCAGTCCCACCGCAGTGAGAATAACCCCGGCAGATACCTTGGAAAAATCTGGTGCAAACAGAAATTTCAATCCCGCCCCGGCGCCAGATAACGTCAGGCTGCGAATGCACAACACTACCAGCAGCAAGAACAGCACTGGCATCAAGCGCTTGGCGACGGCCTCAATCCCTTTGGAAACGCCCAGCATGATGATGCCGCCGGTCAGCAGTAACACCGCCCATTGCCAGGCCAGGGCAGAAAGCGGATTGGCGATGGTGGCTTTGAATTGCGCTTGGGCTGCGCTGGCATCGCCATGCAACAAGCTGCCCGAAAGGGCTTTGAAGATATACGCAAACACCCAGCCTGCGACCTCGGTGTAAAACCCCAGGATGAGCATGGCGGCCAGCATGCCCGTATAGCCGATAATCTTCCAGAATGGCTGGGCAGGGCGCAGTTTTTCAAAGATGCTCACGGCGTTGGCCCGGGTTGCGCGTCCGAGCATGGTTTCGCCAATCATGACCGGCAAACCCAGCAACAACGTGGCTAATAGATAAACCAGCAAAAATCCGGCTCCACCATTGGTACCGGTCAGATAAGGGAATTTCCAGATATTGCCCAGCCCGACTGCGGAGCCCAAAGTGGCCACCAGCACGCCGAAGGTAGAAGTAAAGCCATCACGTTGTGTCATATTGGTCTTGTTCTTGATTTCGATTGGCGTCATTAAATGAGCCTGAGAAGGCTGGATTTGTATCTCAATCATGGTCGGCCAACACGGGCAACGCCATGTATTCATGATCTGAAACAAATCGGGCAAGACAGGCGGCAGTCCTGCGTAATAAGCTACCGCGCCCAAAGATAGGCTTAGCCCTGATCCTGGCCAATTGCTAGAATTGGCGCTTGCTTAAATCAATATGGTTGGTATGTCCGAACAAGCCCCAGTCCAGGAAGACCCGCAAGCGCGCGCCGAGCGCCTGAACGCGTTTGTCAAAGCGCTGCCGCATCTGCCGGGCGTTTATCGCATGCTGTCGCAAGATGGCACCGTGCTGTACGTCGGCAAAGCCATCAGTCTGAAACGGCGGGTCGGGTCGTATTTTCAGAAAAACGATCACAGCCCGCGCATCCGCTTGATGCTGTCGCAAGTAGACCGGATCGAAACCACCGTGGTGCGTTCCGAAGCCGAAGCGCTGGTGCTGGAAAACAACCTGATCAAGGCGCTGGGGCCGCGTTACAACATTCTGTTTCGGGACGATAAAAGTTATCCCTATCTGGTGGTGACCGGCCACAAATCGCCACGGCTAGCTTACTACCGCGGCACGCTGGATAAACGCAACCAGTACTTCGGGCCATTTCCAAACGGTTTTGTGGTCAAAGAAAGCATCCAGCTGCTGCAGAAGGTGTTCAAGCTGCGCACCTGTGAAGACAGCGTTTACGCCAATCGCTCGCGGCCATGTTTGTTGCATCAAATCAAACGCTGTTCCGCACCGTGCGTGAACGCCATTTCGCCTGAGGATTACCGTCGCGACGTGCATAACGCGATGCTGTTCCTGAACGGGCAGGGCAATGAGCTGCTAGTGGAACTGGAAAGCCGCATGGCTGCAGCCTCGGAAGCCTGGCGCTTTGAGGAAGCGGCGGCGATTCGTGATCAGGTGCAGGCGCTGGCAAAAATCCAGGAAAAGCAGTTTGTTTCCAGCAATACCAGTGAACTCGATGCCGATATCATTGCGGCGGTGGTCAAGGACGGCACGGTTTGCCTGAACCTGGCGATGGTGCGCGGTGGGCGGCACGTGGGCGACAAAAACCTGTTCCCCAGCAACGCCAACGATTACGACGCGGCCGAGGCGCTGGAGGCGTTCCTGGCGCAACATTATCTGGATCGCAACGTGCCCGGCGTGGTGATCTGCACGCCGCCACCGACCAATGTTGAAGTGCTGGTCCAGTTATTGAGCGATCAGGCCAGTCGCAAAGTCATCATCAACAGCAATCCCAATGGCGAACGCCGTGTGTGGCTGGAGATGGCACGCAAGAACGCCGAACTGGCGATTTTGCAGCGTGCGAGCCATTCTGCCAGCCAGGCCGGTCGTTTGCAGGCCTTGATCGAGGCTTTGGATTTGCCTGAAGAAACAGCACGCATTGAGTGTTTTGATATCTCGCACACCATGGGCGAGGCCACGGTAGCTTCTTGCGTGGTGTTTGATGATGGCGATATCCAGACCAGCCAGTATCGCCGCTACAACATTTCCGGGATCACGCCCGGCGATGACTACGCCGCCATGCGCCAGGTGCTGACGCGGCGCTACGAGAAGATCGCGGGCGGCGAGGGCAAAGTGCCCGATCTGATCCTGATTGATGGCGGCAAAGGCCAGTTGGCCATGGCCGAACAAGTCATGGCTGAAGTCGGGCTGGCGCAACCGATCTTGATTGGCGTGGCCAAGGGTGAAACGCGCAAGGCTGGGCTGGAACAACTGATCTTCGCCACCACCCACGAAGCCGTGCAATTGCCGCGAGATCACCCCGGCTTGCATCTGGTGCAGCAAATCCGCGACGAATCGCACCGCTTCGCCATTACCGGCCACCGTGCCCGCCGTGCCAAAGCCCGCGTGGCGTCCAGTCTGGAAGAAATCGAAGGCATCGGCCCCAAACGGCGGCAAAAACTGCTGGCCCGCTTTGGCGGATTGCAAGGCGTGAAGGGTGCCAGCGTGGATGACCTGATCCAGGTCGAAGGCATTAATCGCGATCTGGCGGAGAAAATATATTCGGCCTTGCGAGGTTGAACTGGTTGGTTAGCATGTCCTGAAAAGGACGTTGTTTCAACGATTCGCGTAAGTTGAAGGCTTAGGCTTTATCCAGATACTGCGCGCACCTGTTAGAATGCTCACTTTTATGCGACCTGGCTAACTTTGCGATGCCATTTAACCTGCCGATTTTTCTGACGTGGCTACGCGTAGCAGCAATTCCGGTTTTTGTTGGCTTGTTCTATTTGCCCGATTCGGTGATCTCGCTGCCGATGAAAAACATGACAGGTGCCACCATCTTTGCCGTGGCGGCATTGACGGACTGGTTTGATGGGTTTCTGGCCCGACGCTGGAATCAGACATCCTCGTTCGGCGCATTTCTGGACCCGGTTGCTGACAAGTTAATGGTCGCCGCCGCACTGATTTTGCTAGTAGAACTCACCCGCGCGCCGTCCTGGCTGGCCGTGATCATTATCGGTCGCGAAATCACCATTTCTGCCTTGCGTGAATGGATGGCCCAACTGGGCAAGTCCAAAAGTGTGGCTGTGGCTTATATCGGCAAGCTCAAAACTACGGCGCAAATGGTCGCGATTTTGCTGCTGTTATGGCAAAGCAATTTCATTCCCGGCATCTCTACCCAGTGGGTGGGTACATTGGCGCTGTATATCGCTGGCCTACTGACCATCTTGTCCATGTTCTATTACCTGCGCGTGGCAACAGAACAGTTTCGCAGCGCTTGATCGCCTCTGAAGGCCGCTCAGGTGGCAACGGCAACTGATTCGCCCAAGCCATTGCGGATCGTCACCGCCATGGCGCGGACCAGGTCTGGATCAAGCTGCAATGGCGGTGCGGTTTCTTTCTCGTTCAGCGGAGTCAGTAGCCAGTCTTCATGATTGCCAAACACCTTGAGGCGGCTACGACAGGCCGGGCAGGCAATCACTGCGCCGCTGCGAGTCTTCCTCGGGATGGCGATAATCGGCCCGCAACTTGGACACGCCTGCAGTCGCACCCCAGGCTCGGAATGGCCGACCACCTCATCAAATACCCCGGTTTTACCCATGCGGATAAATCGCTCTCCCAATTCGGCATCGAATTGCGTGCCGAGCTTTTCCGCGATGATATCCAGCGCCTTGGCAATGGGCATGCCTTGCCGGTAAGGGCGGGTGGAGGTCATGGCGTCAAATGCATCGGCGATGCCGACAATTTTTGCGGCAAGCGGAATATCCGCCGCGATCAACCCGTGTGGATAACCTTTGCCATCGGGCGTTTCGTGATGCAGCGACACGGCGTCCATGGCCAGAAAGGCGAGCGGATGGTTGCCCAGCAATTTGGCGCCTATCTCCGGATGAGTACGAATCACCGTGTATTCTTCGTCTGTAAGCGGGCCAGCCTTGTGCAAGATGGCATCCGGGACGCCAATCTTGCCAAGATCATGCAAAAACCCGCCCAGCGTGATCTGGGAGACAGATTCTGCGGGTAATTCCATGTCCTGCGCCATCAGATACGACAACTGTGAAACGCGCCAGAGATGGCCGCCCGTGTATGGGTCGCGCGCTTCAACCAGCGAAGCCATCACAAAAAGACTGTTGAGCAGGTGTGAGACGAGATCCATACTGGGTTTTCAGCCTTGTCGGGTTAGTGGGCAAGTACGCGTTTCCACAGCATTGGTCGGACGAATTCCGGATTTGTTACGCGCAGCAAAGGCAATTGCCGTTTTACAATTACGGTCTATTTGAGATTCACTTGCACTATGGCATCCGGCGTGCCGGAATACGGAAAAATTTATGATTATCGTAATGCAGACGGGCGCAACTGAAGCCCAAATCAATGGTGTGGTCGGTGAAATCCATAAAGCCGGTTTGCGTGAACATCTTTCGCGCGGCGCGGAATTGACCATCATTGGCGCCATTGGCGATGAAGACAAACTGGATGCGGCGCATCTGGAAATACTGCCCGGTGTAGCGCGGGTAAATCGCATTACCAAACCCTACAAAATCGTTTCGCGTGATACGCATCCGGACGGATCAATCATCCGCGTGCGCGGGATTCCCATCGGGGGCGAGCAGATTCAGGTCATTGGCGGGCCATGCTCGGTAGAAACCGAAGAACAAATGGAACTGGCTGCGCAAGGTGTAGCCGATGCCGGTTGCCGCATGATGCGCGGCGGCGCGTTCAAACCACGCACTAGCCCGTATGCTTTTCAGGGCTTGGGCGTACAAGGGCTGGAGTACTTTCAGCACGCTGCGCGCAAGCATAATTTCCCCATCGTTACCGAGCTGATGGATGTGCGCATGCTCGACACCTTTATGGAATACGACGTCGACGTCATCCAGATCGGTGCGCGCAATATGCAGAATTTTGATTTGCTGAAAGAAGTGGGGCGCGTCAACAAGCCGATTATTCTGAAACGCGGTTTGTCGGCCACCATTTCAGAATGGCTAATGTCGGCCGAATACATTGCGGCCGGTGGCAATCACAATATTATTTTTTGCGAGCGTGGCATTCGTACCTTTGAAACGGCCTATCGCAATGTGCTGGATGTGACGGCGATTCCGGTTCTGAAACGCGAAACGCATCTGCCAGTGATTGTTGACCCAAGCCATGCCGGTGGCAAAGCGTGGATGGTACCGGCACTGGCTCAAGCCGCTGTAGCGGCAGGCGCTGACGGCTTGCTGATCGAAATGCACCCCAATCCATGTGAAGCGTGGTGCGATGCCGATCAGGCGCTGACACCGGAAGAGTTGAAGAAATTGATGAAGACGCTGGGAGCGATTGCACAAGCGGTGGGCAGAAGTCTGTAAGAGGCAGACTTGGCTGCAATGGGGTGGCACAAGAGTGATTTGGATTACCGATTTGGCATATACGGGTAAAATTCCCGCGATTGGTATAAAACCGATGCCCGTTATGGTGGTCGCATTAGCTCACTTTAATGAAAACAGGAGCAAACTCCATGCGCATTCTTCAAGCCACCGTACTTGCCGCACTGCTCGGCGCTGCCAGTATTGGCGCCCAGGCTCGCTCGTTGCTGGACGGGGATTATCAGCTTGAGTCATGGCGGGTTGCCGGTCAGCTTCAGCAGGAAAAGTCACAGCAGCCGGTGACACTCAAGATTGATGGTAATCATGTAAGCGGGTTTTCGGGATGCAACCGTTTCATGGGACAAATCCAGACACTGAATGGTTTGAAGATTGGTCCGTTGGCAGGCACGCGAATGGCGTGTGTGCAGCCAGAGGTTGGCGTTAAAGAGAGTGACGTCTTGAAGTTGCTCGATACCAGCAACCAGTACCAGCTGGATCAGCAAGGCCATCTGGTATTCATGACCGCCAATGACGACCGCCTGGTATTTGCTCGCAAAGGCGCTCCCGCCGCAAAACCGGTAACGCAAGCGGCGGCTGCCAACGATGAACGTGTAATCCAGATCGCGCCAGAAACGCGGACTTGCTCGGCGGGCGCGGGCAAAATGGACTGCCTGCAGGTGCGTGAATCGGCCGATCAACCGTGGACCATGCTGTATGGCGGGATCGACGGTTTCAACTACCAGCCGGGTACGCTTTACACCTTGCGGATCAAAGAAACCAAAGTGGACAATCCACCCGCAGATGGGTCTTCCATCAAGCGCAGTCTGGTCAGTGTGTTGACCACGCTGGTCGAGCAATAAACCGTTGCCGGTGGGTCGGCATCAATATCGTTAAAAACCAAGGGCAATTTGAATGAGTGGCGTGCGCAAGCTGGTATTGCTGGGAACGGGTTTGATTGGTGGCTCGTTTGCCCTCGCGCTCAAGCGCGCACGCCTGGTTGAGCGGGTGGTTGGCGTCGGTCGTAATTCGGCCAACCTGACCCGTGCCCTGGAACTGAATGTCATCGATGAAGCCTCGCACGATGCCGCTACTGCTGTGCAGGGTGCCGATCTGGTGTTGCTGGGAACGCCAGTAGGCCAGATGGGTGCCCTGATGCAAGCCATCGCTCCGCATCTGGCAGATGATTGCATTGTGACGGATGGTGGTTCGACCAAACAGGATGTCGCCGGCCTGTTTCGTGCCTTTCTGCCCGGGCATTTGCACCATTGCGTGCCCGGCCATCCAATTGCCGGTTCTGACCTTTCCGGCGCGGCGGCTGCCCAGTACGGATTGTTTGAAGGCCGCCGTGTGGTGCTCACACCTTTTGCCGAGACTGCCCAAAATGCCCTGCAGCAGGTAGAAACCTTATGGCAGCAATGCGGGGCACGGGTGTATACCATGACCCCTGAGCAACACGACGGCATTTTTTCTGCGGTCAGCCACGTACCGCATCTGCTGGCCTTTGCCTATATGAACGCGGTTCTGGCCAAGACCGATGCCCAATCCTGCCTTGATTTTGCCGCTACTGGTTTTCGCGATTTCACCCGCATCGCCGGTTCACATCCGGATATGTGGCGCGATATTGCATTGGCTAACCGCAGCGCAATCCTCGGTGATCTGCGTTCGTGTGCCACACAATTACAGCAGGTGATTGCGCTGGTAGAGGCGGGCGATGAGGCCGGAATGGCCGAATATTTTTCGACCGCAAGCCAGGCGCGCGTCGCTTGGGGCCAGCGTAATAAATAAGTTTTTTGGGTGCTTTAAACTAAAAGCCGCCTGCTCCTTGCGGGCGGTTCTCGTTGGGGCTTGATGTATGGACCAACAAAAATAACAGGACAAGAACGATGACTTATTTTGCAAGCAAAACCCGTTATGACCGCATGCCTTATCGCCGTTGCGGCAAAAGCGGTCTGAAGTTGCCAGCAGTGGCACTCGGGTTGTGGCATAACTTTGGCGACAACAAGCCCTACGAAACCTCGCGCCAAATGGTGCTGGAGTCGTTTGATGCCGGCATCACACACTTTGACCTGGCCAACAACTACGGCCCACCTCCCGGTTCCGCAGAGTCGACCTTTGGCCGCGTGCTGACTACTGATCTGAAGGCGTATCGCGATGAGCTGATCATTTCGACCAAGGCGGGTTGGGAAATGTGGCCCGGCCCCTATGGTGACTTCGGTAGTCGTAAGTACCTGATGGCCAGTCTGGACCAAAGCCTGCAGCGCATGGGCCTGGACTATGTGGATATTTTCTACTCGCATCGTCCTGATCCAGATACACCGCTGGAAGAAACCATGGGCGCGCTGGATGCCATCGTGCGTCAAGGCAAGGCGCTGTACGTCGGTATCTCTTCGTACTCGGCTGACCAGACTCGTGAAGCATCGCGCATCCTCAAAGAACTGGGTACACCGTGCCTGATTCATCAGCCATCGTTCTCGATGTTTGATCGCTGGATCGAAAACGGTTTGACCAAGGTACTGGATGAAGAGGGCATTGGTTCCATCGCCTTCTGCCCGCTGGCACAAGGTCTGCTGACCAGCCGCTATCTGAACGGCGTACCCAAGGATTCGCGCGCTGCCGATACGGGTAACCCTTTCCTGACTGCAGACAAGGTTGATGCTCGCCTGGCGCAGGTCAAGCTGCTGAATGATCTGGCAGTGGCACGCGGTCAGACGCTGGCGCAAATGTCGCTGGCATGGGCACTGCGTCAGGTTACCACTGTGATCATTGGTGCCAGCCGTGTCGAGCAAATCCATGAAAATCTGGGTGCGGTCGACAATCTGGAATTCAGTGCTGATGAACTCGCACGTATCGAAAGCATCCTGGCAGGCAAGTAATGCATAGTTTGTTGGTACCTGTTATTGCAATTGATGGCCCGTCTGCGTCCGGTAAAGGTACCGTGGCGCAGCGGGTGGCTACTGCGCTGGGGTTTCATTATCTGGATTCGGGCGCGCTGTACCGGTTGGCTGCCTTGGCAGCAGGCCGGGCCGGCGCGGCGTGGGATGACGAAAATGCAGTGGCTAATGTGGCGCAAACGCTGGATGTGCGCTTCGTGGGTGAGCACATCCTGTTGAACGACATTGATGTGAGCACGGCGATCCGCACCGAGGCAATTGGCGTGGGCGCGTCCAAAGTGGCAGCGTTTGCCCAGGTGCGGGCCGCCTTGCTGGAGCGTCAGCGCGCCTTTGCTCAAGTACCCGGCCTGGTGGCTGATGGCCGCGATATGGGCTCGGTGGTATTTCCGCAGGCTGCGCTCAAGGTTTTTCTCACCGCCAGTGCGCATGTTCGGGCCGAACGCCGCTACAAACAATTGATCGCGCGCGGTGAAACGGCTGATCTGGAAGCCATTACCGCCGATCTGGAAGCACGCGACGCCCGTGATCGCGCCAGAACCGTCGCGCCACTCATGCAATTGCCCGATGCCCACTTGCTGGAAACGTCCGATCTGGGTGTAGAAGAGGCGGTTGCGCAAGTTTTAACATGGTGGCAAGCGGCAAATCATCGCTAAACACTTGAACAAGTTGAGAGATTTCTCTAGAATCTCTAGTTTCCCGGATTGGATGGTATGACCATATCATTTCGTCCGGCATCCCGCGCAAGCGGAAAACTGGTGGCTGGCGGCGCGCAAAGCACTGTTGGCCTGGTTTAACGAACCCCCCTCTGGGCGTCAGTCCGGAGATGCTGGAACCTTTCATTTCATGACTACTGCAACTTTTAACGACTCCATGGAAAGCTTTGCTGCGCTTTTCGAGGAAAGCCTCACACGCCAGGAAATGCGCGCTGGTGAAGTGATTACCGCCGAAGTCGTCGGCATCGATAATAACTTCGTGACCGTGAATGCCGGTCTGAAGTCGGAATCCCTGATTCCGCTGGAAGAATTCAAGAACGATAACGGCGAAGTCGAAGTCAAGGTTGGTGACTTTGTTCCCGTCGCTATCGACAGCCTGGAAAACGGCTACGGTGAAACCAAGCTCTCCCGCGAAAAGGCCAAGCGTCTGGCTGCGTGGATCGAGCTGGAAGACACTCTGGAGAAGGGCCTGGTCATGACAGGCGTGATCTCTGGCAAGGTCAAGGGCGGTCTGACTGTGATGGTCAACGGTCTGCGTGCTTTCCTGCCGGGTTCGCTGGTCGACATCCGTCCGGTGAAAGACACCACTCCGTTCGAAGGCAAGCAAATCGAATTCAAGGTGATCAAGCTCGATCGCAAGCGCAACAACGTTGTTGTTTCGCGTCGCGCCGTGCTGGAAGAATCCCTGGGCGAAGAGCGTCAGAAGCTGCTCGAAACCCTGCGTGAAGGCGCAGTGGTCAAGGGTATCGTCAAGAACATCACCGACTACGGTGCGTTCGTTGACCTGGGCGGCATCGACGGTCTGCTGCACATCACCGACCTGGCATGGCGTCGTGTGAAGCACCCGTCCGAAGTTCTGGCAGTTGGCGATGAAGTTGAAGCCAAGGTCCTGAAGTTCGATCAAGAGAAGAACCGCGTTTCGCTGGGTCTGAAGCAACTGGGCGAAGATCCATGGGTGGGTCTGTCACGTCGTTACCCGCAAGGCACCCGTCTGTTCGGCAAGGTTACCAACCTGACCGACTATGGCGCGTTCGTTGAAATCGAACAAGGCATCGAAGGTCTGGTGCACGTGTCTGAAATGGATTGGACCAACAAGAACGTTCATCCGTCCAAGGTTGTTGCTCTGGGCGACGAAGTTGAAGTCATGATCCTTGATATCGACGAAGAAAAGCGTCGTATCAGCCTGGGCATGAAGCAATGCATGGCTAATCCTTGGGATGAGTTTGCAGAAAACTTCAAGAAGGGTGACAAGCTGAAGGGCGCGATCAAGTCGATTACTGACTTCGGCGTTTTCGTTGGTCTGCCAGGTGGCATCGATGGCCTGGTTCACCTGTCCGACCTGTCCTGGAATGTGACTGGCGAAGAAGCCGTTCGCAACTTCAAGAAGGGTGACGAAGTTGAAGCACTGGTTCTGTCGATCGACGTGGACAAAGAACGCATCTCCCTGGGCATCAAGCAACTGGAAGGTGATCCGTTCAACAACTACGTGGGCACTAGCGACAAGGGCGCCATCGTCAAGGGTACTGTGAAGTCCCTGGATGCCAAGGGTGCCGTGATTGCTCTGACCGAAGAAGTTGAAGGCTACCTGCGTTCGACCGAAGTTTCCCGTGACCGCGTGGAAGACATTCGTTCCGTACTGAAGGAAGGCGATGCTGTCGAAGCCATGATCATCAACGTTGATCGCAAGAACCGTTCGATCAACCTGTCGATCAAAGCCAAGGATATGGGCGATGAGAAAGATGCAATGACTCGCCTGTCCACGACTGCTGACAGCAGCACTGCTGGTACAACCAACCTCGGCGCATTGCTGAAGGCCAAGCTGTCCGGCTCCAACGAATAAGGGAACGAGGCAGCATGACGAAGTCCGAACTCATATCGAAACTCACCTCCCGCTACCCGCAACTGGTGACAAAAGATGCTGAGTTGGCCGTCAAGACCATTCTCGATGCGATGGGCAAGAGCCTGGCTCAAGGTCAGCGCATCGAGATCCGTGGCTTTGGCAGCTTTGACCTCAACTATCGCCCGCCGCGAGTGGGGCGCAATCCGAAATCAGGCTCTCGAGTCGAAGTTCCGGAAAAATTTGTGCCACATTTCAAAGCAGGCAAGGAATTGCGCGAGCGCGTAGACGAGCTCCTGTGATATCCCTGTTGTCATCCGACAGCACACAAAAACGGCCCCTTCGCGGGCCGTTTTTTTATGTGCAAGCGAAACCGTTTTTAACAGCTTTGGCTGATATGGCCGCCCGTAACGGTTTAATGAGTAACAGTGAGCGGCTCATCGATACAGCATTGTTACTAATGCACGGGAAAACCTGACATGGCTGGTTGCCGTGAATCGGCTACAATATCGGCATAATCCAATCTGCATGGAATAACGATGCGTTATGTCTACGGGCTCCTCAAACTGATTGTGTTTGTTGTGTTGTTGGGATTCGCCATGCGCAATGGTGCGTCAACATCACTGCGTTTCTTTGCGGGCTATGAATGGACCGCCCCGCTTTCCATGATTTTGCTGGTGTTCTTTGTGGTCGGCGTGGCATTGGGTTTGCTCGCTTCATTCACGCGTGTCGTGCGTATGCGGCGCGAGCTGGTTTCTTTGCGCAAAGAATTGCGTGTCCGGGCAGCCGCGCCGGTGGCGACTGCCGAAGCCGTGGCTGTTGAACCACCGCGCGATGCATTCTGACAGCGCTTGTTCCAATCCTCAGAATAACGATAATGCCGGCTTGAACTGGCCAGGTTAATTCCAATGGTAGATTCCCAATATTGGTGGTTGATTGCGTTTCCAGCCTTTTTTGCTTTGGGCTGGCTGGCTGCACGCATTGATATCAAACACGTTTTATCTGAAACACGTTCTTTGCCGGCCGCTTATTTCAAAGGGCTCAATTACCTGTTGAATGGCGAAACCAATCGTGCGGTTGAGGTATACGTAGAAGTTGCCCGCCACCACGTGGAAACGGTAGAACTGCAATTTACGCTGGGGCATCTGTTTCGCCGTCGCGGTGAACTGGAGCGGGCAATTCGCATGCACCAGAAATTGCTGGCCCGCCCCGAATTGAATGTCGCCCAGCGACAGCAAGCGCAATTTGAATTGGCGCAGGACTTTATGGCCGCCGGTTTGTTTGACCGCGCCGAAGCGATTCTCACCGAGTTGCAACACACCGATTATGCGCGCCAGGCGCGTACCGAATTGCTCGGCGTTTATCAGCAGGAAAAGGCATGGCGCAAAGCCATTGAAATCGCCCAGCAATTACGTGATGACAGCCATACATATCAGCATGAAATTGCCCAGTTTCACTGCGAACTGGCGGAGCAAGCGATCGCTCGCTCGCAACCAGACGACGCACGTGTCGAACTTGAAGCGGCATTGACTGCCAATCGCCAGTGCGCGCGTGCCCGTTCCCTGCAAGGGGAAATGGCCATTCAGGCGGGCGAGGCGACGATAGCCATCGAATGCTGGCTGGCCATTGAAACACAGGATCCGCATTATCTGGCGTTGATCGCCCGTCCGTTGCTGGCTGCCTATGACGGAATGAATCGCGCCGAAGAAGGTACACGCCTGATGGTGCGGCTGTTAAGCCAATACCCAGATCTGGATGTGCTTGATCTGACTTACGAGCGACTCATGACCCAGAAGGGCATGGACGACGCCTACGCTTTCGTGCGCGAGCGTTTGCGCAGCCATCCGACCATGCCGGGTTTGCGGCGTGTGCTTGAAACGCATTTACTGGTTGCGCCCGACGATCAGAAGGCCGACCTGGAAATTATTGTCAAACTGCTGAACGAGGCTACACGTGAGCAGTCGATGTATTACTGTAGTCATTGCGGGTTTAAGGCAAGGCAGTATTTCTGGCACTGTCCGGCCTGCACGGAGTGGGAAACATTCGCTCCTGTGCGTGGCCAACGCAGTCGCAATCCGCAATAAACCCCGCCCTGACGCGGCCCGCGATGGCGGGCTGCGCGCTTACTGTGAGCAGAGCAGAATCTATGTTGCATGACCCCAAAATCATTGTTGCCCTCGATTACGCCGATGCCGCCTCGGCGCTGGCATTTGCTGACCGCGTAACGCCGCAGCAATGCCGCCTGAAAGTGGGCAAAGAATTGTTCACCAGTGCCGGTCCGGCGGTGGTCGAAGGCCTGGTTGATCGCGGATTTGAAGTCTTCCTGGATCTCAAATTTCACGATATTCCGAATACCGTAGCGCATGCCTGCAAGGCAGCGGCGCGTCTGGGGGTGTGGATGGTGAACGTCCACGCGCTGGGCGGACGCAAAATGATGGAAACCACGCGTGAAGCGCTGGAAGCCTTGCCGCAAAGGCCGCTTTTGATTGCCGTCACTGTTCTCACCAGCATGGACGCCGGGCAACTGGCTGAAGTCGGTCTGCCCTCACCCGAATTGCAAGTCGAGCGGCTTGCCCGGTTGACCCAGTCCAGCGGCCTGGATGGCGTGGTGTGTTCGGCACAGGAAGCGGGCCGCCTCAAGACCTTGTGCGGCGCCGATTTCAAGCTGATTACGCCGGGTATTCGCCCGGCCAATGCCGCGCTGGATGACCAAAGCCGGGTGATGACACCGCAGGCCGCGCTGGCAGCCGGCTCAGACTATCTGGTGATTGGCCGGCCAATCACGCAAAGCGTAGATCCTTTGGCTACGCTGCAACAAATCAATCAATCGATCAAGGAAGCCTGATTCATGAAAATCTCAGTGGTTGGTACTGGCTATGTGGGCTTGGTAACTGGCGCCTGCCTTGCCGAGTATGGCAACGACGTGGTGTGTCTTGATCTGGACCAACGCAAGATCGACCTGCTGCGCTCGGGTGGTATACCGATTTTTGAACCGGGCCTGGACGATATCGTCGCGCGCAATGTGGAAGCAGGGCGCCTGCGTTTCACTACCGATATCAACGAATCAGTCGAGCACGGCACCGTGCAGTTTATCGCCGTGGGCACGCCGCCCGGCGAAGACGGCTCGGCTGATCTGCAATACGTACTGTCTGCCGCGCGCAATATTGGCCGCGCCATGACTGACTACAAAGTGATTGTCGACAAATCGACCGTGCCGGTTGGTACTGCGGGCAAGGTGAAAGAAGCTATCGCTGAAGAACTGGCCAAGCGCGGTCTGACGCTGGAATTCAGCGTGGCCTCGAACCCGGAATTCCTCAAGGAAGGCGCTGCGATTGAAGACTTCATGCGCCCGGACCGCATTGTGGTCGGCGCTGAAGATGATCGCGCCATCCGTATCATGCGCACCATTTATCAGCCGTTCCAGCGCAATCATGAGCGCATGCTGGTGATGGATATCCGTTCCGCCGAACTGACCAAGTACGCCGCCAATGCCATGTTGGCGACGCGGATTTCGTTCATGAACGAACTGGCCAATCTGGCGGAAAAGCTGGGAGCCGATATCGAACTGGTGCGCAAAGGCATTGGCTCGGACCCGCGCATTGGTTACAGCTTTCTGTATCCGGGTGCTGGCTACGGCGGCTCGTGTTTCCCCAAGGACGTGAAGGCATTGTGCCGCACGGCCAACGAATACGGCATGGACCTGAAAGTGCTAACCGCCGTGGAAGAGGTCAATGACGAGCAAAAAGGTCTGTTGGTCAAGAAGGTCACCAAACGCTTTGGCGAAGACCTGAAGGGTCACCACTTCGCAGTTTGGGGGCTGGCATTCAAGCCCAAGACCGACGATATGCGTGAAGCACCGAGCCTGGTGGTGATTGATGGCTTGCTCAAGCGTGGCGCCACGGTCAGTGCCTTCGACCCTGTGGCCATGAACGAAGCAAAGCATACGCTGGGCGATTCCATCGTCTATGGCAAGACCTTCATGGATGTACTGGACAACGCCGATGCGCTGCTGATCGTCACTGAATGGAAAGAATTCCAGGTGCCGGATTTCAACGCCATCAAGGCGCGCCTGAAGCAGCCAATCGTATTTGATGGCCGTAATCTGTTTGAACCTTCTGTCGTACGTGAACACGGATTTGAATATGACGCCATCGGCCGCCTCTGAGACATCCCAAAGCGCGCTGCGCGAGGCGATGAGCCGTGCTCGCGTGCTGGTTGTGGGTGACGTCATGCTGGACCGCTACTGGTTCGGTGACGTCAAACGTATTTCGCCGGAAGCGCCGGTGCCAGTGGCGCACATCCGCAAGACTGAGGAGCGAGCCGGTGGTGCAGCTAACGTGGCGCGCAATATCGCCGCGCTGGGCGGTAAGGCAACGTTGCTCGGTGTGGTCGGACAGGACGAAGCGGGCGATACACTTGAACGTCTGATGCAGGAAGAGGGCGTGGCGACGTCGCTTTATCGTGATCCGGATATTGCCACTACCGTGAAGTTGCGGGTATTGGCACGCCAGCAGCAATTGCTGCGAATCGATTTCGAAGAGGCGCCCAGCCACGAAATCCTGGCGACCAAGCTGGATGATTTCTGCCGCATGCTGCCAGACACCGACGTGGTTATCTTGTCCGACTACGGCAAGGGCGGCTTGCACCATGTATTCGACATGATTGCTGCGGCTCGTGTGGCGGGCAAGCCAGTACTGATTGATCCGAAAGGTGAGGACTATTCGCGCTACCGCGGTGCCACGCTGATTACGCCGAATCGCTCGGAGTTTCGTCAAGTGGCCGGTGAATGGCGTGATGAAGCGGACTTGGTGGCCAAAGCGCAATCCATGCGCGAGCAACTGGATCTGGACGCATTGCTGGTTACCCGTAGCGAAGAGGGCATGACGCTGTTCCGCAAGCAGGGTGTGGCGCACATGCCAACAGTGGCTCGCGAGGTGTTTGACGTGTCGGGTGCGGGCGATACCGTGATCGGCACCATGGGCTTGATGCTGGCCGCTGGCCTGGATTTGCCGCAAGCAATGCAATGGTCGAATCTGGCTGCAGGCATTGTGGTCGGTAAACTGGGCACGGCAGTTTGCCATCTGGACGAGTTGTTTACCCAAAAGGCGAGCTGACCAAGCTGGTACGGGTGATTTACGCCAATAAAAAGGCCGACATCGTCGGCTTTTTTATTGGCAGTCAGAGATCAGGCAGTGGCACCTGGTGCTGGCGGATGCTCGATTTCCACCCTGTTTTTGCCGGCTTTTTTGGCGCGGTACATTGCCGCGTCAGCGCGGTCTATCGCCCAATTGCCGGGCTCACCCGGCTGCAATAGCGTCACGCCAGCACTGAAGGTAATCAATATCTTTTCGTTGTTGTGCAGGAAAAAGCGGCGAGTCAGTTCGCGTTGCAGGCGCAGCATGGCGGCAGAGCCCTCCGTCAGACTGGTTTCCGGCAGCAACAAGACGAATTCCTCACCGCCATAGCGGGCAATGCGGTCAGTGGGGCGCAGCAGGGATTTGACCACCGCCACGAGGTGAATCAGCGCTTTGTCACCGGCGCTATGCCCACGACTGTCATTCAGGCGTTTGAAGTCGTCCAGATCAAGTAGCACCAACGCCAGCGGGCTGCCGTGGCGCTGGGCGCGGGCAGCCTCAATGACAATGCTTTCTTCGAGCCCGCGACGATTCAAAGCACCGGTAAGCTGGTCTTCACGAACCTTCTCGCTAACTGAGCGCAGTTCATTTTCCAGTTGTTGAATCCGCGCCTGGGCTGCATCAGCCTCGGCGCGGGATTCCAGCAATTCATCGCGGGTACGTACCACGTCCAGCTTCATTGAGCGCGTATCCTGGGTCAGGTTATCCAGAACGTCTTTCAAATCCGCCAGATTATTGCTGCGTTCGATCTGATCGCTGTAACGGTTGATCCGGGTGTGATACTGGTCGGTGCTGTCGGCAATGGTGCCCAACCGGTCGATGAAAGAGGTCAAGACGGACTTGAGTGAGGTCTGTGCTTCACGCAGGCCCTGCTTGAGCACGCTTTGCTTGTAGATCACCTCTTTCAGACCCGCTTCGGCGTCATAGATCAGTCGCATGTCCAGCGGTTGCGACATGATGTTTTGCACCACGGCGATTTGCCCGTGCACCCATTCTTCGTCGACGATGATCTCGCCAATATTGTCGGTCAGCAGGCGCAATAGATTGAGCAAGCCGTCACATAAGCGCTCTTCCTGGCCGTTGGTGAGCTCTAGCCGGATCCAGAATTTTTTCAGGCGTGGCACAAACTTGCGCAGGTCATTCTCGGTTAGCACACCTTCAACTTCGCGCGCCAACGATGATGCGTCAATGGCCAGATCGGGATGATGCGTCAAACGTGCTGCCAGCCCCAGATCAAGCGCCTGGGCCAGGGCTTCGCGCCATTCTTCCCAATTGGCCAGACTGGGATTGTTTTCGGCGACTTCCATGATTGGTGCAATTGCACCGGCTGGAAGGACTTCTTCAACCCGATCGACCGGGTCGATCGACCCGCCAGAAGTTTCTGTCCAGGAGCGGACCAAGCCATCCAGTTTTTCATTCAACGCGGCAGGGTCGGCACCGAAGTTGATAAGTACTTTTTCCAGCGAATCCTGCTTGCGACTGGTGGGATAGGCTGGATTGCGCAGTTCCCACTGGCGCATGAATTCGCGTAATAAATCGGCCCAACTGCGTGTCAGTTGGGCCTGCCCGCCTTGCAGGTCCACGCATTTGAAAATCAGTTCTGGCGCGCGCTCCCAGTCTCCGGCGCGAATGGCGCGGCGGAACTGATCCAGATTGCGTAGTAATTCGGGGGATTGCCGTGGCAATTGCGCCAGTTTTTCTTCCAGCACCCGTGCTAATGGATTAAGGCGCTCTTCTTCCGGAGTACCCGCAATGCTGTGAAAGATTTCTTCGTAATGGTCCGGTGTCGGCGAAATACGGCGAATGGAGAGCTGCTTTAGCGTTTCCCGTGCTACATCGGTCGGGTTTATATTGGTGCTCATTCGCGTACTGTCCTTGTTCGCCGCGGCGATTGAAGGGCTCAATTATAATGACTGGCGCGATATTTGGTATGTGCAACAGCCAGGTGTTGCAAGAGTGGGGTACAGCGGAATGATAGACGTAAAAACGGGGAGCTATGCTCCCCGTTTTTATCATTGCAGACCGGCAAGAAACCGGTCAGAAATGCTTATTGCTCGCCAACAACGGTAACCTTGACTTCAACAACCACGTCGTGGTGCAGAGCCAGGGAAACGTCGTATTCACCGATGGCTTTGAAAGCGCCATCCGGCAGACGAACTTCAAATTTCTTCACTTCAAAGCCAGCAGCGGTGAACGCTTCAGCAATGTCGGTGTTGCCAACGGAACCGAACAGGCGACCGTCAACACCAGCCTTCTGGCTGATGGTAACGCTAGCGCCTTGCAGCTTCTCGGCACGGGCTTGTGCGGCAACCAGGATATCAGCTTGCGCTTTTTCCAGGTCAGCACGGCGTGCTTCGAATTCTTTCAGGTTGGCGTCGGTTGCACGCTTGGCTTTGCCTTGCGGGATCAGGAAGTTACGGGCAAAGCCGTCTTTAACTTTGACCACATCGCCCAGGCCACCCAGATTTGCTACTTTTTCGAGCAGAATGATTTGCATATTTTATTCTCCCCGGCTTAGTGCAGATCGGTGTACGGCAGCAGCGCGAGGTAACGAGCGCGCTTGATTGCTGCAGACAGTTGGCGTTGGTATTTGGCTTTGGTGCCAGTAATACGTGCTGGAATGATTTTACCGTTTTCAGCAATGAAATCTTTCAGGAGCGCGGTGTCCTTGTAGTCGATTTCTTTGATGCCTTCAGCGGTAAAGCGGCAAAACTTCTTGCGCTTGAAAAGGTGGCGAGACATGGTATCTATCCTTTAATTCAACAATTCGTACTGTTCGATATGCAACACGAGCCGGCGGCGAAGTTTTTGTCCCATGCTTACCAAAAAGCCTGCGACTCTGACTTGTTGACCAATTTGCAGTTTGCTTAATGCCTGAGCAGTAGGGCCAGAGGCTCTGGCCGGTGCTTCCAGCGTTACCCGCCGGGGCATTTCATTTTCCAGTTGCTCCGATTCATGCAACAAAACCAGTTCCAGAATCGGGATGCCTGCTGGCGTAATGCGCAGGGCCTGCATTTCAATCAGGGTGCCGTTTAAAAGTACCCGGTTGCTTTTCGTCACGTCGTTGCGTTAGCAAGTCGACCAGCCATTAAACGGCTTGGTCTTCCTGTGCCGGAGCGGACAACGACTTGGACTTCTCTTCCTTCATCATCGGGGAAGCTTCAGTCACTGCGTGTTCCATCTTGGTAGTCAGATGGCGCAGTACGGCGTCGTTGAACTTGAAGGCGTGTTCGAGTTCGTCCAGGGTTTCCTGGCCGATTTCGACGTTCAGCAGAACGTAGTGAGCCTTGTGGATTTTCTGGATAGGGTAAGCCAGTTGACGGCGGCCCCAATCTTCCAGGCGGTGGATCGTGCCGTTGCCGGTCGCGATCAGGGATTTGTAGCGCTCGATCATTGCGGGCACTTGCTCGCTTTGATCAGGGTGCACGATGAATACAATTTCGTAATGTCGCATGTGTGCTCCTTACGGTTTAATAACAGCCTGCCGCGTGCGACGCCGGTCAGGCAAGGGGTGAACACGCAACTATATATGAAAAACCCGACCCCATGCAAGCTGCTGGGCCGGGTTTTCTAATTGGATGCTGCCAATCGGTACGGATTTAGCGTTCGATCTGGTCGATCTTGTCGGTTACGCCAGCCCAGGTTTCGTGGTCTGGTTGCGGATCTTTCTTCTCGACGATGGCTGGCCACAGCTTGGCCAGTTCTGCGTTGAGCGGAATATAAGCCTGCATATCGGCCGGAACGTCATCTTCGGCATAGATGGCCTCAACCGGGCATTCGGCCACGCACAACGTGCAGTCGATGCACTCGTCCGGGTCAATCACCAGGAAGTTCGGGCCTTCGCGAAAGCAATCTACCGGGCAAACATCAACGCAGTCGGTGTACTTGCATTTGACACAGGCGTCGGTGACAACATAGGTCATGGCGTATCCTTTTTCAGAGCGGAGCGAGTAGGTGTTAATCGGTCAGCGCGAGGTGGTGCGCGCTGACGCGTGATATAAAATGCGGCTATTTTATAACAAAGCGGCGCCAAGGCTGAACTACTCGTGTTCAAAACAATGAAAACCCGCCATCTTCAAGGCGCGTGCCTCCCATGTTTTCGCTGAATAGCACTGTTGCTGCGCATCGATCCGTTGCCTTCACGGTCGACCATGCAGCGCCAAACGGCTATCGCGGGCGGTTTGCGCCCAGCCCGACTGGCGTGCTGCATGCCGGTTCGCTGCTCGCCGCAGTTGCCAGTTATCTCGATGCGCGCGCCAACGGCGGGCAATGGCTGGTGCGCATGGAAGATCTCGATGGGCCGCGTTGCATTCCCGGCGCTGCCGAGCGGATCTTGCAGCAACTCGACAGCTGGGGAATGCATTGGGACGGAGAGGTGGTCTACCAGAGTCAGCGCACTGCCTTGTACCAGGACGCTTTGAGCATTCTGCAAGATGGCGGGCATGTATATCCGTGCAGTTGCACCCGCAAAGAAATTGCCAGCGTGGCGCATGCCGGGGTGGACGGCCCCGTTTATCCGGGCACTTGCCGCAACGGACTCAAGCCGGGCGCCAAGGCACGGGCATGGCGGGTCAGGGTGCCCCAATCTGGTGTGATTTCTTTTACCGACCGGATTCAGGGTGCGCAGCTGCAGGCATTGGCCGAAGAGGTTGGTGATTTTGTATTGCAGCGGGCTGACGGATTGTTTGCATATCAATTGGCCGTGGTGGTCGACGATGCGCTGCAAGGCATAACACATATTGTCAGAGGCGCTGATCTGCTTGATTCGACCCCCCGTCAGCAATACTTGCAGCAATTACTCAATTGCCCGTCTCCTGAATATGCGCATATCCCGGTACTGGTTAATTACAAGGGCGAAAAGCTTAGCAAGCAAACCCTCGCACCCGAGGTGTTGTCAGAAAATCCGGTTCCGGTGCTTTGGAATGCACTTTTGTTGCTGGGACAAAATCCGGATCCGGCTCTCCTTTCTGCCTGTTTACAGGATTTCTGGTCGTCTGCCGTGAACAAATGGGATTTGCGTTCAGTGCCCGTCGGGCGTCGGGTTCAATCCGATGGTCGGCTGTATGAGTGAATTATCTGTTGTTTGAAAAATAACAATTGCTTATTAAATTTGACAATTCTTATTGAATTGGCGATTTTTCGGATTATCCACTACTGGTAATCAGTGTGCTTGCTGCTTCACCTTGCGTCTTTTTGGCGTCGGGTGTTATGTTCGCGGCCCGGAATTTATGAATTTGCCAACCCTGTTTTGGGTTGGTCTATGCGAAAGAAATTGGGGGAAGTCTGTGCCTATCAAACCTGGAGTCAAAGCCTGCGTGCTAGCACTGATGCTGGCAGCGCCGTGGAGTGCCCAAGCGGCGGGGCTGGGACGTTTGAATGTCTTGTCCGGACTCGGACAACCGTTCCGCGGGGAAATCGATCTGGTTGCCGTGCAGCCAGAAGAGGCTGATTCGTTGGTTGTTGGCCTGGCGCCGCCTGATGCTTATGGCGCTGCGCAAGTGCCTTATCCATCGTCGTCGCTTGGTCTGCGTTTCAATATCGACAAGCGGGCCAATGGCCAGTACTTCGTGACTGTTTCTTCCAGCCAGGCCATCAGCGAGCCGGTTCTGGGGTTGCTGGTCGATCTGAACTGGGCGTCTGGTCATATCCAGCGCGAATACACGGCGCTGATTGATCCGGTCGGTTACGGCTCGGGCAACAATGCCAGCGGTACGGCGGCATCGGGTACGACTGCTAGCCACGCGCTGACAGGCGCCATTACCCCGGCTCGTCCGCAAACGGGCAGCTCAGGGACATCCCGCAAAGGTCGCAAGGTGCAACACGCACCTGCTGCGGCGGCAAGCAACGACACCAGCACCACCACGACGCCGGCAGCTTCGGCTGGCGCACAAGCCGGGGCAGATAGCTATACCGTCAAGGCTGGCGATACCTTGTCTACCATCGCTCATCAGGTTCAGCCGGATGGCGTGAGTCTTGAACAAGTATTGGTCAGCCTGTACCGCAGCAACGAAGATGCGTTCAACGGCAACATGAACCGCCTCAAGCGCGGCAAAATTCTGCAGATTCCGTCGGCTGCCAAGATGGCAGAAGTGACGCGTGGTGAAGCTTCCAAAGAAATTCATCTGCAATCGCAAAACTGGCACGCATATCGTCAGCAAGTAGCGGAAAACGCTAGCAAGACGCCAGCGGAAGATACGCAAAACCAAAGCACCAGCGGCAAGATCGGTGCCAAGGTTGAAGACAAGGGCGCAGCATCCGGCCAGCAAAGCAAGGATGTGCTCAAGCTGTCGAACGGCAGCAAGACCGGCGCTGCCGGTGCTGGTTCGAGTGAAGAAGACAAAGTTGCCCACGAAAAGGCGTTGAAAGACGCGCAAGCCCGGGTAGACAGTCTGCAAAAGAATGTCAAAGACATGAAGGGCCTGTTGGCACTGCAAGGCAAGGCGGTGGCTTCGCAAGCTTCTGCCGTTGCTGCGCCGGTCGCATCTGCCGTGGCTGCTGCATCGCAAACCGCCGCAGCGGCTGTCGCCGAAGCCAGCGCCACTGCCAGCGCTCCAGTCGCTGAGCCCGTTGCGTCGGCTGTGGCCGCCAGCAAGCCAGCGCGTCACCACGTGATGCCAGCTCCGGCGCCGGTTGCCGAACCGTCATTCTTTGATTCGCTGATGGAAAATCCGGTCCTGCCGGGTGCTGGTTTGCTGGTGTTGTTGCTGGGCGCGGGTGCGTTTGTTTATAACCGCCGCCGCAAAAAACCGGCTGCCTTTGATGACAGCATCATCACCGGTGGTGACCTCAAGCCCAACACGGTGCTGGGTCAGACTGGCGGTGCGGTCATCAGCACGCAACCGACAGAAAACTCATTCCTGACGGACTTTAGCCGCCAGGGTCTGGGCACTATCGATACCGATGAAGTGGACCCGATTGCCGAAGCTGAAGTGTATATGGCCTACGGTCGTGACGCTCAGGCTGAGGAAATCCTCAAGGATGCGTTGGCTCGCGATCCATCGCGTAACGAAATCCGCCTGAAGTTGCTGGAAATCCACGCGGCACGCAAGGACAAGACTTCGTTCGAAGAAGTGGCATCTGATCTGTACGCCAACCAGAACGGTCGCGGTCCGGTTTGGGAGCAAGCTGCCTATATCGGGCATAACCTTGATCCGGAAAATCCGCTGTACTTGCGGACCGAAGCTGCTGCACGTGCTGCTGAAGCGCATCCTACCGGCGCAAGCGGCACGGCGATCGCTGCCGGTGCGGCAGTCGCTGGCGCGGCAGTGGCAGGGCTGGCGGCAGAAGCTGCTCACCACGATCACAACCTGGACTTTGATCTGGGTCTGGATCATCCGGCCGCTACAACTCCTGTGGTTGAGCATGTAGCACCGATTGAAGTTGCCGCTCCTGCGGTCGCTCAATCCGAAGCGATGATTGATCCGCTGGCGGATCTTGATCTGGGCCTGGATATGCCGGCTGCAACGCCAGCGCCGGTTTCAGAACAAGCAGTTCCGGCTCCGGCGGTGCATGAAGACCTGGCTTCTGGGCTGGACTTTGATCTGGATTCTTTTGACGTTCCAGCAACTGCCGCTGAGCCAGAAACCCACGAAGTAACCGATGCCCTTGCCGATCTGCATTTGCCGCACGCAGACGACGATGAGTTGGTGTTCCCGCTGGATGAATCGCTAAGCGAAGAACATCTGGAAGCTTCGTTGCCAGAAATTGCGCCCGCTGATCTTGATCTGGATTTGCCAGGTTTTGAATCGACCGCAACTCCGGCCACGCATCACGCTGAACCTGCAGTCGCTGACGATCTTGGGCTGGATTTCAGCTTTGATCTGAATGACGAGTCTGGTGCAGCAGCAACGCCGACCGCATCTGGTATAGCTCCGGCACCGTCGTTTGATTCCACTTTTGGCGCTTTGCAAAGTGCGGATGAATCAACAACCGACTACGGCAGTGATGATCCGGTGCAAACCAAGATCGACCTGGCTCGCGCCTATATCGATATGGGTGACGTTGAAGGTGCTCGCGAGATTCTGCATGAGGCCGAAGCTGAAGGTAGTGCACAGCAGAAACAGGAAGTGCGTGGTCTGTTGAATGGCTTGTAATTGCAGTAAACGACGTTTGCGGGGTGTGTGAAGCTTGCATCCCGCAAACGCAATTCTCTGCTGGATATGGGTGGCGTGCTGGTTGCAGTTGTTGCAGCCCACGCCACTTGTCGTTGTAACTGCGCTACTGGTGACGGTGACTCTGTGGCAAGAGCGCGCGCGCATGCTGCGTATGTTGCGGCGAGTGCGCGTGCTGCTTGCGGCCATCATCCTGGTTTACGGCTGGTCGACGCCGGGTTTGTATGTCTGGCCGGGCTGGTTGTCGCCAACGCGTGAGGGTCTCTGGTTTGGTTTGATCCAGGGTTTGCGTCTGCTGGCGGTGTTAACCAGCCTGCAATGGTTGCTGCGGGCATTAAAACGCGATGATCTGTTTGCCGGGGTTTACCTGCTGGCCGCGCCGCTAGGTTGGCTGGGTGTGAATCGGCAGCGTTGGGCGCTGCGTCTGGCGTTGACTATGGACTATGCCGAGACCTTGCTGGCCGAGCGCCAGGACTGGCGTAGTTTGTGGCAACAACTGGCAAATCCGGCGGCCGATGAGCCAGAAAAGGCGGTAGTCGTCGATTTGCGGATTCGCGCGCTTTCACCGGTACAGACCAGTCTGATGTTCCTGCTGCTGGTCAGCATCGTGCTAACCTTACTGTTTTTGCGCTGACCCAAGTGCAGTCATCCTCATTCTTCTGACCCGAAACCCATGAAATACGCGCTTGCCATTGAATATGACGGCCGGGCCTTTTATGGCTGGCAAGTTCAGCCCGATCGGCCGACCGTACAAGCCGCGGTGGAAGCCGCCATTTCGCGCATGGCGGGCCATGCCTTGCGCGTGCACGCGGCTGGCCGTACCGATACTGGTGTGCATGCCAGTGGTCAGGTTGTGCATTTTGAGACCGAGGTCAATCGCCCGCTCACCGCTTGGGTGCGTGGCGTAAACAGCTTTTTGCCCGATGGCGTAGCAGTGCGCTGGGCACAAGAAGTGCCGGAAGAATTTCATTCGCGCTTTTCTGCCACCGGCAGGCACTACCGATATCTGCTGCTGAATCATCCGGTGCGCCCCGCGTTGTGGTCGGGCAGGGTGGGTTGGACTCATTCCGCGCTGGACATTGATGCGATGCGCCAAGCAGCGGTGTTGTTGCTAGGGACACACGATTTTTCCAGCTTCCGGGCGGCGGAATGCCAGGCCAAAACGCCGGTCAAAACCTTGCGCAGGATTGAATTGATTGAGCAGGGCACGTTGCTCGCGGTCGATTTTGAGGCTGATGCCTTTTTGCATCATATGGTGCGCAATCTGATGGGCGCGTTGTTACACATTGCCAAAGGCAACGCGCCGCCAGAATGGATTGTGACTCTGCTGGCCCAGCGCAACCGCAGCGTGGCACCGCCTACTTTTATGCCAGATGGCTTATATCTGACTGGTGTGAGTTATCCTGCACAATTCGGCCTGCCAAGCGAGCCTGATCCGCGTTATGGCTTGATCTAGCTGGATTGGCGGGGTATTGGCCTGATCTTGCTAGCACATAGAATATTTTTGTCCTTGCTGCTTTCGCAGGGATATTCATCGAGAACAATCTGGAACAGCCACTCATGAGCCTGCCTCGCATCAAGATCTGCGGTCTGCGGGATGCCGAAACAGCCAGAACGGTCGCCGCAATGGGCGCAGACGCCATAGGTCTGGTGTTCTACGCGCCCAGCCCACGCAACGTGAGTATCGAGACCGCGCAGACGGTGCTGGCGGCATTGCCGGCGTTCGTTACCAGCGTGGGACTGTTTGTAAACGCGGATGCAGAATGGCTGCGTGACCTGCTGGAAGTACTGCCGTTAGACCTGCTGCAGTTTCACGGCGATGAGTCACCGGCGTACTGTCGAAGTTTCGGGCGACCTTATATCAAAGCGGTTCGCGTAAAACCTGACACAAATTTGTTAGAATACGCCGCCCAATACCGTGACGCGCGCGGTTTGCTGGTGGATGCCTTTGTAGAAGGCACGCCCGGCGGTACTGGTGAAGCTTTTGATTGGTCATTGATTCCACAGGATTTACCGCTGCCACTGATCTTGTCCGGTGGCCTGCACCCGGACAATGTTCGGGAGGCGATTGCGGCGGTTAAACCTTGGGCAGTTGATGTTTCCAGCGGTGTGGAAAGCACCCGTGGCATAAAAGACCTGAGCAAGGTTGAACAATTTATCAAGGCGGCGAGACTCGCATGAACGACTTCCTTCGTTACCACCAGCCCGATTTGCAAGGTCACTTTGGCCAGTTTGGCGGCCTGTACGTTGCCGAAACGCTGATGCCAGCGCTCGATGAGCTGCGTATCGAATATGAAAAAGCCAAGGCTGATCCAGCCTTCATGGCCGAGTACAACTATGAGTTGGCCCACTATGTTGGCCGTCCGTCGCCGATTTATCACGCCAAGCGCTGGTCCGAAGCCTTGGGTGGCGCACAGATTTATCTGAAGCGTGAAGACCTGAATCATACCGGCGCGCACAAGGTAAACAACACCATCGGCCAGGCCTTGCTGGCTCGCCGTATGGGTAAAAAACGCGTGATTGCCGAAACCGGCGCGGGTCAGCACGGCGTGGCGACGGCCACTGTGGCGGCGCGTTACGGTCTGGAATGCGTGGTGTACATGGGCGCTGAAGACGTCAAACGCCAATCACCCAATGTGTTCCGCATGAAGTTGCTGGGCGCGACCGTAGTTGCCGTTGAGTCGGGCTCCAAAACGCTGAAAGACGCCATGAACGAGGCGATGCGTGATTGGGTGACCAACGTCGATAGCACTTATTACATTATTGGCACCTGCGCAGGCCCGCACCCGTACCCGATGCTGGTGCGTGACTTCCAGTGCGTGATTGGCGAAGAAGCCAAGGTGCAGATGGTCGACATGATTGGCCGTCAGCCCGATTACGTGGTGGCATGTGTCGGCGGTGGCTCCAACGCCATTGGTATCTTCCATCCGTATATCGAAGTGCCTGGCGTGCGGCTGATTGGCGTTGAAGCCGGTGGTGATGGCGTCGAAACCGGTCGTCATGCTGCGCCGCTGACCGCCAACGTCGGCACTGGCGTGCTGCACGGCAATCGCATGTATCTGATGCAGGATGAAAACGGTCAGGTTGCCGACACGCATTCGATCTCCGCTGGTCTGGATTATCCAGGCGTGGGCCCGGAACATTGCTACCTGAAAGACATTCACCGCGCCGAGTATGTGGCGGCGAACGACAACGAAGCGATTGCAGCATTTCACGATCTGAGTCGTTTTGAAGGTATCATCCCGGCGCTGGAATCCAGTCACGCTCTGGCGCATGCCAAAAAGCTCGCTCCGACGCTGCCGAAAGACCAGGTCATTCTGGTGAATCTGTCTGGTCGTGGCGACAAGGATATTCCGACCATGGCCCGTATGGCCGGTATCGAACTCTAGAGCGACTGACAAAACCCTGCTGGCTGCGTTGTGCTCGCTTGCCGTACTATTTTGTACTGTCTGCGCGTCGCACGCCTTGTGCCCGTATGGGTACACCGCTTCGCTGGGTTTTGTCACCCACTCTTTTGTAGAGAGTTAGATAGAAGAACGTGACGACATGCGGCGTTGGCTTTCATCGGCCAATGCCGCACAATCCTTCCAAATTACGAACGCATACGAGAATATGTCCCGAATCCAGACCACCTTTGGCGCGCTGAAACAACAAAATCGCCAGGCATTGATCCCGTTTATTACTGCTGGCGATCCTCGCCCTGGTATTACCGTTGAGCTGATGCACGCGCTGGTGAAGGGCGGGGCAGATGTGATTGAACTGGGCGTGCCGTTTTCCGACCCAATGGCCGACGGCCCGGTGATCCAGCGTGCCAGTGAACGTGCCCTGGCGCACAAAGTCAGCCTGCGTAACGTGCTGGAAATGGTGCTTGAGTTCCGCCAAACCAACAATCAGACCCCAGTGGTGCTGATGGGTTATGCCAACCCGGTTGAACACTGGGGTTATGAGTCTTTTGCCAAGGCAGCTCATGCTGCAGGCGTGGATGGCGTACTGACGGTAGATATGCCGCCAGAAGAAGCCGAAGACCTGGCGCGCATCTTCAAAGCCAATGATATTGATCCGATTTTTCTGCTGGCGCCAACCACGCCGGTATCGCGCATTCAGGCGGTAGAGCGGTTGGCCAGCGGTTATGCCTATTATGTTTCGCTCAAGGGGGTGACCGGTGCGTCCAACCTTGATGTTGCCAATGTGGCCGAACGTCTCGCTGTAATCAAACAGCATCTGAGCGTACCGGTCGGCGTGGGCTTTGGTATCCGTGATGCCCAAACCGCCCGCAGTGTTGCGCAGATTGCCGACGCCGTGGTGATTGGTTCGCGTCTGGTGCAGGAAGTGGAAGCGGGTGAGGAAGGTCTGGCTGAGCGCCTGACCACATTCCTTGCCGGTATTCGTTCTGCCATTGATACCGCTCGCGCCTGAGTAAGGAGTACCAAGTAATGAGTTGGCTGCAAAAACTGCTTCCGCCCAAGATCAACAAACCGCGTGAGCCGGGCAAATCGGCCGTGCCGGAAGGCCTGTGGCACAAGTGCTCGGCCTGTGGTGCCGTGCTGTACCGCACTGATCTGGAAAAAAACCTCGATGTTTGCCCCAAGTGCAACTACCACAATCCGGTGTCGGCCCGTCGCCGTCTGGATTTGCTGCTGGATGCAGAAGGGCGCTTTGAGATTGGCGCAGAAGTACAGCCAGTCGATCCGCTCAAGTTCAAAGCCATCAAGCGTTATGGCGACCAACTGGTTGCTGCGCATGAAGCCACTGGCGAAGACGACGCAATGGTCGTGATGCAGGGTTCCATCCTGACCGTGCCACTGGTTGTGGCCGCATTTGAATACAAGTTCATCGGCGGTTCGATGGGCTCGGTAGTCGGCGAGCGCTTTGTTCGCGGTGCCAAAACGGCGCTGGAAAACAAACTGCCGTTTGTGTGCGTCTCCGCTTCGGGCGGCGCGCGGATGCAGGAAGGTCTGAATTCACTGATGCAGATGGCCAAAACCAGCGCCATTCTGACTCGCCTGTCCGATGAAGGTCTGCCGTTTATTTCGTTGCTGACCGACCCGACCATGGGTGGCGTTTCGGCTTCGTTTGCCTTCCTGGGCGATGCCGTACTGGCTGAACCAGGTGCACTGATCGGTTTTGCCGGCCCGCGCGTGATCGAACAAACCGTGCGCGAAACCCTGCCGGAAGGCTTCCAGCGTTCCGAGTTCCTGCTGCAAAAGGGCGCGATTGACATGATCGTGGACCGCCGTGAACTGCGCCAGAAGATCGCCTCGCTGGTTACTTTGTTCTCCAGACAACCTGCCGTGACACAAGCCAGTTAATGCCGCTTTTCAATGCCGAAACCCTGGCCGAATGGCTGCAGCACCTTGAGGGGCTGCACCCTTCGGCCATTGACATGGGCCTCACCCGCGTTGCCACGGTGCGCGATGCGATGGGCTTGAAGCCTACCTTCCCCGTATTGACGGTTGCCGGTACCAACGGCAAAGGCTCGGTCTGCGCCATGCTTTCGAGCATGTTGCGGGCGTCGGGCTACAAGGTGGGCACGTACACCTCGCCGCATCTGCTGGATTACAACGAGCGCGTGCGCATCAATATGCAGCCCGCTGCGGATGTTGATCTGGTTGAGAGTTTTCGCGCCATTGAACAAGCACGTGGCGACGTTACGCTGACCTATTTCGAGTTCGGCACACTCGCCGCCATGCGCCAGTTTATTGACGCTGGCGTTGACGTGGCGGTCATGGAAGTCGGGTTGGGCGGGCGGCTGGATGCGGTCAATGTGTTTGATCCCGATGTCGCCGGCGTTGTCAGCATTGATCTGGATCACCAGTCTTATCTGGGCGATACCCGCGAGGCTATCGGCGCTGAAAAAGCCGGTATCTTCCGCGCTGGCAAGCCTGCGCTGTGTGCGGACCCAAATCCACCGCAATCATTGCTGGATGTGGCAGAAAAGGTCGGCGCGCCATTGCAACTGGTTGGTCGTGACTTCGGCTTCATGAAAGAGGGCGAAGGTAATCAGTGGATGTTCTGGGGTAAGCATGGCAAACATCATGCCTTGCCGATCCCGGCGCTGCGCGGTTCTTATCAGATGGGTAATGCCACCTTGGCGATTGCCATGCTCGACGAGATTCGCCCGCTGCTACCCGTGGGCATCAGTGATATCAAACGTGGTTTGCTGGAAGTTGAATGGCCTGCGCGCTGCCAGGTTTTGCCGGGCCGCCCGCAAACTGTGCTGGACGTGGCACACAACCCGCACGCCGCCCGCGCCTTGCGCCTGGCGCTGGATCAAATGGGCTATGCCGCCAAAACCCACGCCGTGTTTGGCGCCATGTCGGACAAGGATATTGCCGGTGTGGTGAGCGCACTGGCCGACCGCATTGATCACTGGTATCTGGCCTCTCCGCAGTTGCCGCGCGCGGCCAGCGTAGAGCAATTGCAGGCCGCTATTGAGAGCGTTGCCCCTCAAGCACATACCTCGGGATTCACATTGGTGAAAGACGCATGGAATGCGGCCTGTGAGCAGGCCAGTGATAATGATAGAATCCTTGTCTTTGGATCCTTCTACACCGTCGCGGAAGTGATGGCTGCACAGCATGGCTCGAGATAACGCTCCCGACGAACTACAACATTTGCGCAAACGTGCCCGCCGTCGTCTGGTCGGTGCGGTTGCTCTGGTCCTGTTTTCCCTCACCGTTCTGTGGACGGTGCTGGACTCTCAACCTCCGGCGAATCTGGCGGCACAACATCCGGTCGAGATCATTGCCAGCGCGCCTAGCTCCGGCAATGCCTCCGATGTGATGGTGGTGCCTGCAATGTCGGCATCCGTGGCGGCAGCCAACCAGCCAGACGGGCTAACCCCGCCAGCGCCGGTCGCCGCAACTCTGGCGCCTGTCGTTGCTGCGGCCAACACCAAGCCCAGCGAGACTGGCCAGACCACGCATGCGCCCGACGCGCTGCCAGGCAAGCTCTCTCGCGTGCAGGGCGATGATGCAGCGGTTGCTCCGCCTAAAACACACACTCCGACGCCAACGCCAGCCAAACTGGCGACTGCAAAGCCCAAGCCAACTGCTGCGCCAGAAAACAAGTCCGCGGATAAACCAGCACCCAAGGCCAGGGAAGTTGATCCGGAAAGCATTTTGAATGGCACTGACGGTGGCTCCACCGCACCGGTTACAACCAAGACTGATGCGGCTCCGGCAACCGGGCATCATTACGTACAGCTTGGCGCGTACGGTAACGCTGACAAAGCCAAAGAAGTTGTCGGCAAGCTAAAAGCAGCCGGGCTGCCCGCATTCTCCGAAAAAATCACCACCAGTACTGGCACGCTGACTCGCGTACGCGTCGGCCCGGTCTTGGCAAGCGAAGCGTTTAACGTCTCCAAAAAATTGAGCGGCATGGGTTACCAGGGCCAGGTGGTCAGTAAATAAACGATGCGGGCATTCACCTACCTCTCGCGCGCCAACCGATTGATGACGGAACAGCAATCGTGACCGGGTTCGATTACATCGTTCTCGGCATTCTTGGCTTATCCATTCTGCTTTCCGTCATGCGCGGCCTGGTTCAGGAGGTCATGGCGCTGGCCGGTTGGGCCGTGTCAGCCTGGCTGGCCTTTCATTATTCAACTTTGGCCGCACCTTATATGCCAGCAGCCATTCCCAGCCCGGAATTGCGTTACCTTGCGGCATTGGTGCTGGTGTTTTTTGCTTCCTGGATTGTTTGCTCGCTATTGCGGTTGACGCTGGCCCAGTTCCTGAAAGTGAGTGGCTTGCGCCCGCTGGATCGACTACTTGGCGCCGGCTTTGGGCTGGTGCGCGGTTTTTTGTTTGCATTGATGCTGGTGTTGATCGCCGGGCTGACCAGCCTGCCGAAAAGCCCGTTGTGGCGCAATGCAATGTTCAGCCCGCTGTTTGAGCAGGCTGCAGTAATGGCGCTGCCCTGGTTACCCCAGGATCTCGCCGGACATATTCATTACGACTAAGGCTCCCCTCTATAGAGAGCATGGTCGGTTTTCGCTGATCTGGTTTTGCACGTTTCGAGAGGCAATAGCATGTGTGGCATTCTGGGCATAGTCGCCAAAACTCCGGTAAACCAGTTGTTGTACGACGGTTTGCTGGTTCTGCAGCATCGTGGCCAGGACGCAGCGGGGATTGTTACCGCTGAGGACCAGCGTCTGCACATGCACAAAGGTCAGGGGCTGGTGCGCGACGTATTTCGCACCCGCAACATGCGTTCGCTGTGGGGCAACGTCGGCATTGGCCACGTGCGCTACCCAACAGCGGGTTCTGCCTCCAGCCTGGCTGAATCGCAACCGTTTTACGTCAATAGCCCGTTCGGGATCGTGTTGGCCCACAACGGCAACCTGACCAACGACGCCCAACTGAAAGACGAGATGTACCGCACCGATTTGCGGCACATCAACACCAATTCGGACTCCGAAGCGCTGCTGAACGTGTTCGCCCACGAATTGCAGAATCGCACCAAGGGTTTCGAGCTGGATGCCGATACCATTTTTGATGCGGTAGCCGCTGTTCACAAACGCGTGAAGGGCGCATATGCCGTAGTGGCGATCATCGCCGGTTACGGCATTGTCGCTTTCCGCGATCCACATGGCATTCGCCCACTGACGCTGGGTACGCACGAAACTCCCGCAGGGACTGAGTATCTGGTCGCATCCGAATCAGTAGCGCTGGACACCCTGGGCTTCAAGCGTGAGCGCGATATTGATCCGGGCGAGGCCATCTACATTACCTTTGGCGGCGAGATGTTCAACCGCCAATGCCACCCGAAGCCCAATCTGGTGCCGTGTATTTTTGAACACGTTTACTTTGCCCGTCCAGACACCATCATCGATGGTATTTCGGTGTACGAAGCGCGTCTGAAAATGGGTGAATACCTGGCGCGCAAGATCGAGCGGGTGATTCCGGAGCTGGATATCGATGTGGTGATTCCGATCCCGGATACCAGCCGTGCTTCGGCGCTGCAATTGGCTATCAAGCTGAACTTGCCGTACCGCGAAGGCTTTATCAAAAATCGCTATATTGGCCGTACGTTTATCATGCCAGGCCAGGCGTCGCGCAAGAAGTCGGTCCGCCAGAAGCTCAACCCAATTGGCGTCGAATTTGCTGGCCGTAGCGTATTACTGGTAGATGACTCCATCGTGCGTGGCACAACCTCCAAGGAGATTGTGCAAATGGCGCGTGAAGCGGGTGCCCGCAAGGTTTACCTGGCTTCTGCTGCGCCTCCTGTACGTTTCCCGCACGTCTATGGCATTGATATGCCGACACGTGCCGAGCTGATTGCCACCGGCCGCACCGATGCACAAATTGCCGAGGAAGTCGGCGCAGATGCGGTTATCTATCAAGACCTCACCGACCTGATCTCTGCTTGCCGTGAAGCCAGCGGCGGTAAAATCCAGGAGTTCGAGACTTCCTGTTTTGACGGCAAGTACATCACCGGCGACATCACCGATGATTACCTGGATCAACTGGAAGCCAAGCGTTTGTCGCCGCTGTCCAACAAGTCCAGCGACGGCATGCTGCTGGATATGAACATCGGTGTAGCAGAACAAAATCTGATCTGAACCGGGCGCGAATAAACCCGGCAAAATGTCAGGCGAATAGTTAGATGAGTTAGTTACATACACAAAGGGGGAGCTTCAGGCGCCCCTTTTGTGTCAGTACCTTCGGTTAAGCACACGGCGCGCAAGCCGACAAAGCATAAGGACCAGATATGGCAGATCTCGATTACAGCAATTTGCACCCGGATACGCTGGCAGTGCGGGCTGGCACTCATCGCACAGAATTCGGCGAGCATTCGGACGCCATGTTTCTGACCTCCAGCTTTGTGGTTGAGACGGCCGAAGAAGCCCAACTCAAGTTCACCGGGCAAGTGCCGGGGTTTATCTATTCCCGCTTTACCAATCCGACCGTGAGCGCGTTTGAAGAGCGTCTGGCTGCCATGGAAGGAGCCGAGCGCGCAGTGGCAACGGCATCGGGCATGAGTGCGATTCTGTCGCTGTGCATGGCGCACCTGAAGTCAGGCGATCATATTCTGGCTTCGAGCGTGTTGTTTGGCTCAACCATGCAGTTGTTCAACAACTATCTGGCCAAGTTTGGCGTTGAAGTCACCTATGCCTCGCCGGTTGATCTGGCCGAATGGCATGCCGGTGTGCGGCCCAATACCCGCATGTTTTTCCTGGAAACCCCATCCAATCCGTTGATCGACGTGGCGGATATTCGGGCCATTGCCGACGTTGCTCACGCGAATAATGCGCTGTTGGTGGTGGATAACTGTTTCTGCTCGCCTGCGTTGCAACAACCGCTCAAACTCGGCGCCGATATCGTGGTGCATTCAGCCACCAAATATATTGATGGCCAAGGTCGCGTGCTGGGTGGTGCGGTGGTAGGTAGCAGTGCGCTGATCGAACCGGTTTATCTGTTCCTGCGCACGGCCGGGCCGACTTTGTCGCCATTCAATGCCTGGGTGTTGCTCAAGGGTCTGGAAACACTTTCGCTGCGGATGAAAGCACACTCGGAAAACGCCATCAAACTGGCCCGCTGGCTGGAAACCCATCCAGAGGTTGAGCACGTGTATTACTCCGGGTTGAAATCACACCCGCAGCACGAACTGGCCAATCGCCAGCAATCCGGCCATGGCGGCGTGGTGTCTTTTGATGTGAAGGGTGGCAAGGATGCCGCGTGGCGCATTATCGACCGCGTGCAACTGATGTCCCGCACTGCCAATCTGGGTGATGTGCGCACCACCATTAGTCATCCAGCCACGACCTCGCACGGTCGCTTGACCCAGGAAGCGCGTAATCGTGCCGGGATTGGCGACGGCTTGATCCGCATCTCGGTGGGTCTGGAACACATTGGTGATTTGATAGCCGATCTGGAGCGCGGTTTCTCGGCGTGATTACGCGGCGGGTTGCTCTGGACGCGTAAATATTTGCCCGTTGCAACACTGGCTCGCCCCTTAATTGGGCGGCATAATTGATGCTCTACATCAAACAAAATAAACAAACCCGCCACAATGGCGGGTTTGTTTTTCTACAGGCTGCAAGGACGACCTTGCAGTGTCATCGCATTGGGGACGGCCTCGCTTTTTTTATGGAGGTTGTCATGTCCCCGAATGTTCTCGCCTGGGTTGCCCTGTTTATTGCCGGTTTGCTTGAGGTCGGCTGGGCGCTGGCCCTCAAGGCCTCACACGGTTTTTCCAGACCGCTGCCGACCGCCACTTTCATCGTATTGATTTTTGGCAGCATGGGTTTGCTGGCTTATGCCATCCGCACGCTGCCGCTGGGCACAGCCTATGCCATCTGGACTGGCATTGGCGTGCTGGGGTCAGTTGCGTGCGGGATCTTGTTCTGGGGCGAGGGATTGTCGTTACTGCGACTGGCATCCGTGGCCATGCTGGTGCTCGGCATGGCAGGGTTGAAGCTCACCAGTTAACCCGCGGTGGCGATGGGGCATTGGCGGGCCGGACATTGCCCGCCAATTCGGCCAATTTACCAAGTCTAATAGCGCTCTTCAATTTTCCGGTACGGATACTCAGGCTGCACGTAATCCCCAGCTTTCTGGCGTTTGGGCAGGCTGATTTTCTGCTCCGGGACTTTCTCGTACGGAATGTGCCGCAGAATATGGCTGATCACATTCAGCCGGGTTGTCTTTTTGTCATCTGACTGTATGACATACCAAGGCGCCCAGGCCGTATCGCTGCTTTTGATCATGTCATCGCGGGCGCGCGAGTAGTCGTACCAATGGCTATACGACGCCACATCCATCGGCGAGAGCTTCCAGGTTTTGCGCCCGTCAGTGATCCGGTCTTCCAGGCGCCGGGTTTGCTCATCCATGCTCACGTCCAGCCAGTATTTCAGCAAGATAATGCCGGAAGCGACGACGGCTTTTTCCAGAATCGGAATTGAGGCGAGAAACTCTTTGGTTTGCTCTGGCGTGCAAAAGCCCATCACGCGCTCGACGCCAGCGCGGTTGTACCAGCTGCGATCAAAGATCACCACTTCGCCTGCTGCGGGAAGATGGCTGACGTAACGCTGCATATACATCTGGCTTTTTTCACGCTCGGTTGGCGCGGGCAGGGCAACGACCCGAAAAACGCGTGGACTGACCCGTTCGGTGAGCGCCTTGATGACACCGCCTTTACCTGCACCGTCGCGACCTTCAAACAAAATGCAGACCTTCAGGCCTTTCTGTTTCACCCATTCCTGCAGATGCACCATTTCTACGTGCAAATCAAACAAGTGCTTTTCGTATTCCTTGTTGCCGAGTTTTTCACGTACTTGCGGGGCGGCGGAGAGTGCTGGCTCTTCGCGTTTCTTCTTTGACATGATGACCTCACGGATCAGGGTTGGACTGACACTGCATCGGGCGGACTATCGGGAAAAACCTCGCGCCAGGCTTGTAGCGCCGCCCGCCGATTGCTGAACAGTTTGTGGCGCAAATCGCCTTTCAGTTTGAACTTATGGGTTTGTAGCCACTGTTCCATCATATGCTGGCGGCCGCAAAAGGCCAGGTTAATGCCTTGTTCTTCCAGCGCATCGTTCAGCTCCATAATGGTAATTGCCCCGGTCAGATCGACCATGCTGATCGGGTGAGCATCAATCAATACCCAACGCACTGGTTCGCTGGCGTTCTGCACCAGTTGCTCAACGCATTGCCGAAAGTAGCTGGCGTTGAAAAATATCAGCGGCGCTTCAAAGCGGAACACCAGCAAGCCTGGCACCGGGCGTGCTTTCGGGTAATACAAATTACTGTGAAAGTCGCCATCGTCAGCCAGTGCCATCGGGTAGCTGGTCGGGCGTGCCACTTGTCCCAGAAACCGCAGCAACGCAATCATGATTGCAAACAGAATGCCCGGCATGATGCCCAGAATCAGCACCGCGGCAAACGTGCCCGCCGCGATGGCGCATTCGGCACGACTCACCCGATAAAGCGTGAGATACGCTTTGAAATCCATCAAGCCGAGTGAACTGAAAATCAGGATCAGTGCGAGTGCCGCAGTCGGCAGTGCCGCCAGTGGCACCGACAGCAACAGCAAGGCCAGCAAAATTGCGAACGCCGCAAAGATTTGCGCCATGCGAGTGCGGCTGCCGGAGGCGTCATTGACTGCAGTGCGCGAATCCGCCCCGGTAACAGCGAAGCCTTGCGACAGCGCGGACACAATATCGACGATGCCCAGCGCAACAAATTCCTGATTGCCATCGATCTGATAGCCGTTTTTTGCTGCAAAGCTGCGAGCCGTGAGCATGCCACTACTGAAGCTGACGAAGGCCAGCAAAGCCGCCGAAGGCAGAATTGAACCCCAGTCTTCATGCGGCAGCGCTGGCCAGTGCAGGCGCGGCACTGAAGATGGAATATCACCCACCGTCACTACATGGCGCGCATCCAGATCGAATAAAAACGATGCAGCGATGGCCACTGCCGCGACCACCAATGCCACCGGGCCATTGGGCCGCAGCCGCTTCAGGACGATATACAGCAGGAACAAAGCCAGTGAAAGCCATAGCGTGGGCAAATGGGGATGGGCCAGTTGGGGCACCAGCGAGATTATCTGTCCGACTACATCCTTGCTGGCGACACTCACGCCCCAGACCTTGCCCAACTGCCCGACGATGATGCTGACAGCTACGCCGTTCAACAGACCGGTCAGAATAGGGCGTGACAACAAGTCCGCCAGGAACCCAAGGCGCAGCCGCCCCGCCAGCAGGCAAAACAAGCCCGTAAACAAGGTCAGGGAAATGGCCAAAGCGTGATAACGCTCAGGATCACCTTGCGCCAGTGGCCCCAAGGCTGCGGCGATCACTGCACAGGTGGCCGCATCCGGCCCGACAATCAGTTGGCGGGAAGACCCGAAAAAAGCGTAGGCAATCATCGGCAGGATGGCGCTGTACAACCCGACCACCGGGCTGAACCCGGCCAATTGCGCATAGGCAATACAAACCGGCAGCGCAACGGTGGCGACCGATACGCCTGCAATCAGGTCAGGCCGAAGGTCTGCCCGCGAGTAATGTCTGATATCCGGTAAACCGGGTATCCAGTGAGCCAGGCGGGCCCGCATCAGCGGCAACGAACGCGAAAAATTGAGCATCTATTCTTTGAATGTTTTGACCGCTGTTAGCCAGTCCTGGCGGGAATCAGGCTGGTTTTTCTGTATTCATTATTGCAGGCCAGATCAAATATGAAAGAAATGCGTTTGGAATACTGAAAAAAGAACAGAACGGCGGGTGGCTACCTGATTTGATGACGCAAGGATGAATTGTGTAGTTCATGTTGATAGACTACATATGCATGGCAAATAGTCATGTCGCAGGCTCTGCGCGGCCGCACCCAGTCGGCCGCACACAAAAAAAGGGGAAAATGATGGGTCGTAGCAAGGAGTGGTTAATCTGGATCGTGGTGGCGATCCTGGGCGCTTTTGCTTTTGGTGTGCTGGCGTTAAGCCGGGGCGAGCACGTAAACGCGGTATGGATGGTGGTGGCTGCAGTAGCCTGCTATTCCATCGCTTACAGGTTTTACAGCAAGTTCATCGCCAACAAAGTCTTTGAACTGGATGATCGTCGCATGACGCCCGCCGAGCGTCGTAATGACGGGCTCGATTACGTCCCCACCAACCGCTGGGTGCTGTTTGGTCACCACTTTGCTGCCATCGCCGGCGCTGGCCCCTTGGTCGGGCCTATCCTCGCGGCACAGATGGGTTATGTGCCCGGTACGCTGTGGATTTTGATCGGCGTGATGCTCGCCGGAGCCGTGCAGGATTTCCTGGTGCTGTTTATTTCCACCCGGCGTGATGGCCGCTCGCTGGGCGAAATGGCCAAACAGGAACTTGGGCCGTTTGCTGGCGTTATCGTCATGCTCGGCGCATTGGGCGTGATGATCATCATCCTGTCCGCGCTCGCACTGGTAGTGGTCAAAGCATTGGCTGACAGCCCATGGGGCGCATTTACCATCGCCGCGACTATTCCGATTGCGCTGTTTATGGGCATTTACATGCGCTACATCCGGCCAGGCCGCATTGGTGAAATCTCGGTGATTGGCTTTGTGCTGATGATGCTGGCCATTGTTTACGGTGGCGATATCGCCAAAGATCCAACCTGGGGCCCGATCTTTACCCTCAATGGCCCGCAAATGGTCTGGGCGCTGGTGATCTATGGTTTTATTGCTTCGGTCTTGCCGGTCTGGCTGCTGTTGGCTCCGCGTGATTACCTGTCTACCTTTCTCAAGATCGGCGTGATCCTTGGCTTGGCCATTGGCATTGTGTTTGCCGCACCTGATCTGAAAATGCCGGCAGTCTCGCGCTTTATTGATGGTTCCGGTCCGGTATTTGCCGGTAGTTTGTTCCCGTTCCTGTTCATCACCATTGCCTGCGGTTCGATCTCCGGGTTCCACGCGCTGGTCGCTTCCGGCACCACGCCCAAGTTGATTGAGCGCGAAAGTCATATGCGCATGATTGGTTACGGCGCGATGCTGATGGAGTCGTTTGTCGCCATCATGGCGCTGATCTGCGCTTCGGTGATCGACCCGGGCGTGTACTTCGCCATGAATTCGCCTGCCGCGCTGATCGGCAAGACGGTGGTAGAAGCGTCAACCGTCATCAACGGCTGGGGTTTTGCCATTACGCCAGACGCGTTGACGTTGATCGCACAAGAGGTAGGCGAGAAGTCGATCCTGTCGCGCGCTGGCGGTGCACCTACCTTTGCGGTGGGCATGGCGCACATCATTTCAGAAATCTTCAACAGCCGGGCGCTGATGGGCTTCTGGTATCACTTTGCCATTCTGTTTGAAGCGTTGTTCATTCTGACTGCCGTTGATGCGGGTACTCGCGCTTGCCGCTTCATGGTGCAGGACCTGGCTGGCGTAGCGATTCCTGGTTTGGGTAAATCCCGTTCGTGGCTCGGTAATCTGATTGGCACAACCATTGCAGTTGCCGGTTGGGGTTACTTTGTTTATCAGGGCGTGATCGACCCTCTGGGCGGCATCAACACCTTGTGGCCGCTGTTTGGCATTGGCAACCAGATGCTCGCTTCCATGGCGCTTATTCTGGGCACCGTCGTGCTGTTCAAGATGAAAAAAGAACGCTATGCGTGGGTCACTATCTTGCCTACGGCGTGGTTGTTTATCACCTCAATGACGGCGGGTTGGCAGAAGATTTTCCATGAAAACCCGAAGATTGGTTTCCTGGCGATTGCCAACAAGTTCAACGCCGCCGCCAGCCAGGGCACCATCATTGCCCCGGCTAAAACCGTGGAGGACATGCAACGCATTGCCTTCAATAACCAGATCAACGCGGCGTTGTGCGGCTTTTTCATGATTGTGGCGGTAGTGATGCTGATATCCGCCTTCCTTAATATCCGTAAAGCGCTGGCATCACGGCAACCTACGGCGAGAGAAGCCGATGCCAAATGGCGCGGCGAGGCGGCCAGCAATGCTTGATCTATCTCCGTTTTTGGGGCGGCGCGAATCGCCACCTCCTGTTGCGGGCGCAGTGAACGCTTACGATCACTACCTCGCTGATCATGCCTCACGCCACGATACGGGCGTGCCGATGAGTGCCGCCGAGTTCGAGCGTTACAGCTTGGGTTCTGACTGGCTCACCGGCCTGAAAGATGCTGCAAAGAAAGTCGTGCAGACCTGCCGGCTGATGGTGGGCATTCATGACTACGAGTATTACTTGCAGCACATGCGGGAAAGGCATCCGGACGCCGTTCCGATGAAGCGCGATGAGTTTTATCGTTACTGCCTGGAGGCTCGCTATCCGAGCGCGGATCGGCCGGGTGGCGGCAAATGTCCATGCTAGGAACGTGAGCATCGTACGACACGAAACGGTCAGCGCAAGGCTGACCGTTTTTTTTCAGTGGGATCGGTACGTGTATCGCGAGGGCGCATGGCAAGGCGTCTGAAATGCATGCATTGGCTCGGACGACGCTAAGTCTTCGGCACAGGTAACCCACGGGAGGCGCTGGCCCAAGGTACATGGATTGTTGCAAATATAAGCCATTGTCATTTTTGTCAGGGCTCAGGCGCTCCCTTGATTCCGTTAAGTAAATCTCACTTTATAATTAAAGGAAATTAAAAATATATTTAATATTCTTTAATTGATTAAGTGGCCGCCATTACCATCGCGCAGTTTTCAACTACGCGACGCACAATGATGAGCCATCTGCCACCGTATTCCCTTCGCAATACCTTATTTGGCATTGCTCTGATCGGCAGTGCTGCCCTGGCAGGTTGCGGGTCGGACTCCAGCACCCTGACCAATGGCAACCCCTCCGCACCCTCGGCTACGCCAACGCCCACCGTTACGCCTACGCCAGTACCGGTTGCACAGAAGAAGCCCAACATCCTGTACATCATGGCCGATGACCTGGGGTATTCAGACATCCACGCCATGGGCGGCGAGATTGATACGCCCAATCTGGATGCACTGGTCAGCACCGGGCGACTACTCACCAACCACCATGCCGGTACCGTATGCGCAATTACGCGTTCGATGCTGATTTCCGGAACAGATCATCATCTGGTGGGTGAAGGCACGATGGGTGCGCCCAGCGACGAACGTAAAGGCTTGCCGGGTTATGAGGGCTATCTGAATGATCGCGCTTTGTCGGTGGCGCAATTGCTCAAAGACGCGGGTTATCACACCTACATGGCGGGCAAGTGGCACCTTGGCTCAGGCATAACGGGCGCGGCGAGTGGCTCGGGCCAGACACCCGACCAATGGGGGTTCGAGCGCAGTTATGCGCTGCTGGGCGGCGCGGCAACAAACCACTTTGCCCATGAAGCGGCCAATTCCAGAAATTACACGGAAGATGGCGCCTACGTGCAGCCGGGTCAACCGGGCCAGCCCGGTGGGGCTGGTGGCTCGCCAGCAGTGTTTTATTCCACCGACTTTTACACACAAAAGCTGATCAGTTATATCGACTCGCAGCATGGCGATGGCAAACCGTTTTTCGCCTACGCGGCCTACACCTCGCCGCATTGGCCTTTGCAGGTGCCGGAACCTTATCTGCACCAATATGCCGGCAAATATGACGCAGGCTACGATGTGATCCGTGCTGCGCGAATTGCACGACTGAAGTCACTTGGGCTGATCCCCGCCGATTTCACCCCCAGTGCCGGTTTTGCAGAGACGTTGACACGTTCTCCGGCCACGGCCAACAACGGCACGGCCAGCGCCAAATATATCAACGCACTGAATGGTCCAGCTCAAGGGTTTACCGACTATGGCCAAGGCTACGTCAACAAAAAGTGGGCAGATCTGACACCGGCAGAGCAAAAAGCCCAAGCGCGTTATATGGAAATCTATGCCGGGATGGTGTCTAACCTGGATCACAACATTGGCTTGTTGATCCAGCATTTGAAAGACATCGGCGAATACGACAACACCTTCATCATGTTCCAGTCTGACAATGGTGCCGAAGGCTGGCCGATTGATTCCGGGGCGGACCCGAAAACGACGGATGAAGCCAACGCGCAGGAGCCGGTGTATTCAACGTTGGGCACTGATAACGGTCTGGTCAGTGCCAAACGTCTGCAATACGGGTTGCGTTGGGCTGAAGTCTCCGCCACGCCGTTGCGCCAGCTAAAAGGCTATATGGGTGAGGGCGGCGTCTCGGTGCCGGCGATTGTGCATTTGCCGGGACAAACCGCTTCGCAGCCTCTCATCAATACCTTTACCCACGTCACCGACAATACGGCAACGTTCCTGGCGCTAGCTGGAACCACACCGCCAAGCGAGCCCGCGCCGCCATTGATTGACACCCTGACCGGGGTTGATCACAACAAAGGCAAGGTGATCTACAACAACCGCTATGTTTATCCGGTCACTGGGGTTTCGTTCCTGGCATTGCTGCAAGGCAAAGCAAGCCCGCCGCTGCATACGCAGGCATTTGGCGACGAATCCTACGGGCGCGCTTATCTGCGCAGTGCGGATGGCAAGTGGAAAGCCTTGTGGACGGAACCGCCAAGTGGTCCAGTGGATGGCCATTGGGAGTTATTCGACATCCTGAATGACCGGGGTGAAACCAACGATTTGTCCGGCGCCAATCCCACTGTCATTAACGGGCTGGTGCAGCAGTGGCAAACATATCTTTCCGGGGTAGGTGGCGTGGAGCCATTGCAACCCAAGGGATACTACTGAACATGCCAGCAGCGATTGTTTTACGTCGCCGCTGGCTTGCCATAACTGTGCTGCTCGCCGTCGCGGCGGGTGGCACAGCCTGGCGGGTACAGGCCCACACAACGCCGACACCGGTACTCGCCAATCTGGGCAGTCCGGCGCAATGCGCGCGCTACAGCGGTTTGCCCAGCGGCTGGGGTGAGGGCAAGGAGGCCGGGATGGTGCATCTGGCTAGCGGTGATTTCACTTTTGGCACAAAGCTGGGGTATCCGGACGAACGCCCACAAGGCGATGGCCGCACTCATGTGGATGCTTTCTGGATCGACCAGACCGAAGTCACCAACGCCCAATTTGCCAGTTTTGTGAAAAAAACAGCATATATCACCGACTCCGAGCGTCAGGGCGGCGCGGTGGTATTTCACGTGCCTACCGACCAGGAACTGCACGCGCGTCCTTATGCATGGTGGACATGGGTAAAAGGAGCTGACTGGCGCCATCCTTCCGGTCCGGGAAGTAACGTGCAAGGGCTGGACAATCACCCGGTCACGCTGGTTACCCAGGCTGATGCGCTGGCCTATGCACATTGGCTAGGCCACGAATTGCCTACGGAAGCCGAGTGGGAATACGCGGGCAAAGCGGGGCATGATGGGGTGAAGCTGGAAACAGCACCGAAATACGCCAACGGCAAACCATCGGCCAACTATTGGCAGGGCGTGTTTCCGCAAGTCGATACGGCCAGCGATGGTCACGCCGGGCTTGCCCCGGTGGGTTGTTATCAGCCCAGCGATTTCAAGTTGTACGACATGATCGGCAATGCGTGGGAGTGGACACGCGATGTCTATAGCGGCGAACACCAGTTCCACAGCAATGGTGATACCGCCGCTGTAGCCAACCAGGCAATCACCCGTAAATCAGATACGCCGATGGTGATCAAAGGCGGTTCGTTTTTGTGCTCGCCTGACTATTGCGTGCGTTACCGCGCCTCCTCGCGAGAGGAGCAGGAAGCTGACCTGCCAGCGTCGCATATCGGGTTTCGGACCATCAAACGGGGCTAGGGCATGCAGATTAAGTGGATGGCCGGATTCGCCGCACTGGCGTTGGTGCACGGCATGGTGTGGGCTCAGTCGGCACGGATTGGCGTCCTGCCCGGGATAGACGAAGAAGTCATGCAGCAAGCTGCGCAAGTGGCGGCCGGAAAAGGGCTTACCCTGCAGATCAAATCCTATTCCAATGCTGGGCAACTTGAGCGGGCGTTGGTTAGTGGTGAGATTGATGGCGCAAGCGTGCCGGATGCGCCAACTCGCGCGATCTGGCAACAACACAGTCAGCGCCCACTCAGAGAACTGGGCACCAGCATCACCTTGCCAATGGGCTTGTATTCGCGGCACTTTGCCAGTTTGCGGCAGTTACCTGTGGGTGCAAAGATCGGCATTCCGAAGGAGCCACAAGCTCAGAGCAGGGCGCTGGTACTGTTGCAAAATTACGGGCTGATCCAGTTCCGTGATGATGCTGGTTTGCAAGCGCGGATTCGCGATATCACGGTCAATACTCGCCATTATCAACTTGTGGCTTTGCCACAGGCCCAGTTGTGGCGAGCGCTGCCGACACTGCCACTGGTGGCGCTGACGGGTGACTTTGCCATGCAGCGGGGTTTGTTCCCGGCGCGCGACGCTATCGGGATGGAGGACGCCCGCTCGCCGTGGGAGGGTGTACTTGCGGCGGCTTCGCCTGGAGACTGGTCGGCGCAATGGCTGTTGGCTTATCAATCGCCAAAGGTGGCCGCCTTTGTACTCCAGCGTTACCAGGACTCTGTACGGCGGCCATGGTGAGTGACTCTGCGGACTGGTCACTACAGTGCAATGGTTGTGGCCGCTGCTGCAATTCGCCGCCGCTGCTGTCGCTGCCGGAACTATTTCATCACCGACGCCGATTCATCGGCTGCTTGAGCGTGCGGCGTTTGCCTGCGCACAGCACCAGCGCGCAGCGTGAACTGGCCGGGCAATTGTTGCCAGGAAGCGCGGCCGCAGGCGTGGTGTTGCTACTGCAGGGCTATACCTGGCCAAGTCAGCAACGCTGCCCAGCATTGGGGCCGGATCAGCTTTGCAGCGTGCACCATGACCGCAAGCCGCTGACTTGCCGGGTGGTGCCGCTCGACGCATTGACACCAGATTCCGAGCAATCGCCGTTGCTAGCGGAACGGGCGGCGCAATCGGAGTGGCTGGGCGCAGATTGCCTGCGCCCGTTTACGGCCAGCGCCACTGGGCAGATTCTGCTGCGACAGCATCGTGTTGAGGATACGGACTACCTTGCAGCGCTGGCGCAGCGTCGGAGAGATCTGCAACTTGAGCGACAGTACTGGGGCGATGCCATTCACGCCATGCTGTTGCCAGAACTCGCAGGTACGTCGCGCTTGCCCGTGCAGGGCTATATTTCCTTGCCGTTGGTGCCGATACTGGCGCACCTCGCAGTACAGTCCAACGCACTGCGGTTGCAATGCCAGCTTTTTTTGGTCGATCAACTGACACTCATCAACAGCCGGATCAGCTCTGCTATCGCCAGCAAAAACCCGCAAGACCGGGCCTCGACCCAAGAGCTGCGTGGCTTTGCCGACGCCTACCAGCGCCTGCTTGGGCATTTGCAGCGCGATTCGATCGCAAAAACGACTTTGTCTGGCGAGGCTAGCTTGCAATGGCTACTGGGTCTGGCAGAGCCGCAGGCCGGCGTTACAACGTAGCCGGTTTGGGGTTACGGGAGCTAAAAAGTTTACCAGCGGGTGGTTGATCCTTTGGGCGAAGGCATCCGGATGCCGTGCCGATGAAGCGCGATGAGTTATATCGTTACTGCCTGGAGGCTCGTTATCCGAGCGCGGATCGGCCGGGCGGCGGCAGGTGTCCATGCTGAGATATTGGTGATCGCAATAGTCTTGAAATGATAAATCGCAACAGCCGACAGCCATCTGTCGGCCGTTTTTATATGTAAATTTTGCTTCTCAATCTCCGCTGAAATTGGCGGTGGCTGGGTGTTCTAGTTCTTATGGCCTAGTTGGTTTAGGTCATCAGGTGGGTCAAACGATCAATATATACAAAATGCATAATCTGCCGCTTGAGCGTTGATATTAATCAATATTTTGACGCGAGCTATTTACCTGTTCGTCATCTTTTTATTTCCGGATCATTCTCCCAATCAACATATTTTGGCTGTCGGCAGCGCCCGCCGACGAGGAGTGATCTGTGCAAAAACAGCGACTGGTATTGATCGGAAACGGCATGGCCGGCATTCGTGCGATAGAGGAAGTGCTCAAGCATGATGCGGCTCGATACGAGATCACCGTCATTGGCGACGAGCCCTGGGGCAATTACAACCGCATCCAGCTCTCGCCGGTACTGGCTGGCGAGCAGAAGCTTAAAGACATCATCCTGAACGATCTGGACTGGTATGCCAGCAATGGCATCCGCTTGATCAAAGGCATGGCCGCCACGCAGATCGACCGCGCTGGTCAGTACGTGATTCTGGCCAGCGGTGAGGCGATCAGCTATGACAAGCTGATTATCGCTACCGGCTCGCGCCCATTCATGTTGCCGATTCCGGGTGCAGACCTTGATGGCGTGATTGGTTTTCGCGATATCAAAGATACCGAGAAAATGGTGGTCGCAGCGGCCTTGTATCGCCACGCCGTAGTGATCGGCGGCGGCTTGCTGGGGCTGGAAGCGGCTCACGGCCTCAAGTTGCGCGGCATGGAAGTCACGGTAGTGCACTTGGGCGAATGGCTGCTGAACCGGCAACTGGACCAAAGCGCCGGGCGATTGCTGGAAAAAGCCATGCAACAGCATGGATTGAAACTCAAGCTGGGTATCAGTGCCGACGCCTTGCTGGGCGATAACGGTCGCGTAACGGGCGTGCGCCTGACCACGGGCGAGGTCGTCGAGGCTGACCTCGTCGTGATGGCCGCCGGGATCGTACCCAATGCCGCGTTAGGTCAAGCGGCGGGTCTGAATGTCGAGCAGGGCATTGTCGTCGATGATTGCTTGCAGACTTCGGACGAACATATCTACGCCTTGGGCGAGTGCGTTAGCCATCGCGGCATGTCGTATGGGCTGGTCGCGCCCTTGTTTGAAATGGCCAAGGTGCTGGGCAATCAACTGGGCGGTTGTGGCAAGCAGCGCTACACCGGCACCATGACGTCGACCAAGCTCAAAGTCACCGGTATCGATCTGTTTTCCGCCGGGGAATTCTTTGGCGGTGAGGGCTACGACGAACTGGTGCTATCGGACCCGGCTGCAGGCATTTACAAAAAGCTGGTACTTAAAGACAACCTGCTGGTGGGGGCCTGTCTGTTTGGCGATACCAGCGATGGCGCCTGGTATTACCAGTTGCTGCGCCAAGGCCGCAATATCGCTGATCTGCGCGCAGGTTTGCTGTTCGGGCAGCAAGATCTGGGCGATGCCGGTACTTCCGGTGCCAGCCGCGCCGGCGGTTTGCCAGACGACGCGGAAGTCTGCGGCTGTAATGGCGTTACCAAGGGCGTGATCGTCAAGGCGATCAAGGAAAAGGGTTTGTTCACAGTGGATGACGTGAAGAAACATACCCGTGCCGGTGCGTCGTGCGGTTCCTGTACCGGTCTGGTCGAGCAAATTCTGATGAGTACCGTCGGTAGTTCTTTCCAGGCTGCGCCCAAGCGCAAGGCCATGTGTGCTTGTACCGAACACACGCATGAAGAAGTCCGTGCAGCGATTCGTGATCAGCATCTGATTACGCTCAGCGACACCATGCGGGCACTGCACTGGAGCACGCCTGATGGCTGCCCGAGCTGTCGTCCGGCACTGAACTACTATCTGATCTCAACCTGGCCGGGCGAAGCCAAAGATGATCCGCAAGCGCGGCTGGTCAACGAGCGTATGCACGCCAATATCCAGAAAGACAGCACGTTTGGTGTGATACCGCGCATGTGGGGCGGCGTAACGACGCCCGATGAGCTGCGCAAGATTGCCGACGTGGCGGATAAATACGCGGTGAAGATGGTCAAGGTCACCGGTGGCCAGCGGCTGGATTTGCTGGGCGTCAAAAAAGAAGACCTGCCCAAAATCTGGCAAGACCTCGATATGCCTTGTGGCATGGGTTATGCCAAGGGTTTGCGCACGGCTAAAACCTGCGTCGGTAAACAGTTCTGCCGCTTTGGCACGCAAGACTCCACCGGTATGGGTATTGCGCTGGAAAAAGCGCTGGACCGGATGTGGGCACCGCACAAGGTCAAGCTGGCCGTGTCGGGTTGTCCGCGTAATTGTGCGGAAGCAGGCATCAAAGACGTTGGCATTATCGCGGTGGATTCCGGCTGGGAAATCTACATCGGTGGCAATGGCGGTATCAAAACTGAAGTCGCCGAGTTTTTGATCAAGCTGAAAACAGAAGACGAGGTCATGGAATACACCGGCGCCTTCCTGCAGTTGTACCGCGAAGAAGCTAATTATCTGGAGCGCACTGTGCATTTTATGCGGCGCGTGGGCATGGATTACATCAAAGCGCAGGTACTGGAAGACGCAACCCGTCGCCAAGCCTTGTGGGCGCGCCTGCAACTGGCATTGGCCGATGAGCCCGACCCATGGCAGGCCCGTATCGGCGAAAGTGCCGCCGCCCCGTTTGCCGACTTGCCCCAGTAATTCCGGACCAGACCGGTTTTGATCGGACCAGATCAACTCGCTTAATTGGTAGTCGCTACAACAGGCGGCTGCAGAAGGATGAAAATCATGACTCAACAATGGCAGCGCATTTGCGCTCTGACTGACATCCCAACGCAAGGTGCGCGGGCAGTACAACTGGGGGACATGGCGCCGATTGCCATCTTTCGCACCACGGGTGACCGGGTGTTTGCGCTTGATAACCGCTGCCCGCATAAAGGTGGCGAGTTAAGCCATGGCCTGGTTTATGGTGAAACGGTGGCGTGCCCCATGCATAACTTCAAAATTGATCTGAAAACCGGCCAGGCTTTGGCCCCGGAACAAGGGCAGACCGCATGCCACAGTGTGGAAGTGCGGGATGGCGAGGTGTGGCTGGCCCGGAGCTAACCACCAATGGATCAATGAGTAAGCGTGAGGCTTGAAACAACAACGGCGTGGTTCAGTCCACGCCGTTGTTGTTTTGTGCGCAAACTCAGACGGAGCTGAGTCGCCGCTTAGCGCCAGTCGCCACGCAAAGCGCGCACATCTGCTTCCAGCCGCTGGCGCGTGGCCGCTTCTGGCGGTACCGGCTCACCGACGACAAAGCCAATCTTGGAGAAGATGCCGCGAGGCATTTTCATCATGGCAGCACCGTCTTTGCGGCTGAAAAAGCTCCCCCACAACCCTTGCAGCGCCAAAGGAATGACCGGCACCGGCGTGCGGCGGATGATTTCTTCTATCCCTGGGCGGAAGGTCTGGATTTCGCCGTTCCGGGTAATGCCACCCTCGGGGAAAATACATACGACTTCGCCTTGCTGCAGATACTCTGCCACCCGGTCAAAAGCCTTGGTTTTCATGGTTGGATCTTCTTTGGCCGGGGCAATGGGGATCGCACCAGCGGTTTTGAAGATGAACTTGAGAATCGGGGTTTTAAAAATGCGGTGATCCATCACAAAGCGCACCGGGCGCCGCACCGCGCCAGCCACAATCAGCGCATCCATGAAACTGACGTGATTGCAGACTAGTACGCAGCCGCCTTCATCCGGAATGCGCTGCAAGCCTTGTGAGCGCACGCGATACAACAGGTGGGTGAGAATCCACACCAGAAAACGCATCAGGAACTCGGGGATCAGCGAATAGATATACAGCGCTACCACCACGTTCATCAACGCAACGGTTAGCAGCAAACCTGGAATGGACAGACCTGCTTTGAGCAGCACGATACTCATGACCGACGCCACCACCATGAACAAGGAGTTCAGGATGTTGTTGGCAGCAATGGCGCGCGAAACAAAGTCTTTTTCCGAGCGTGTCTGAATCAGCGCATAGAGCGGCACAGTGAAGAAGCCGCCAAACACACCCAGCAGCAGCAGATCGGCCATCACGCGCCAGTGTTTGGCTTCGTGAATGAACGACACCAGGTCGTAAGTGCTAACCGGGCTGTGGCCCACCGCAAAATACAGATCGACCCCGAACAACGACAAGCCAATCGAACCAAACGGTACCAGACCCAGTTCAACGCGATGCCCGGACAGACGTTCGCACAACACCGAGCCCAGCCCGATCCCGACCGAGAACATGGTCAGCAGCAGGGTGAACACCGTGGCATTGCCGCCCAACACATGCGCGGTCAGCGGTAGCAGGTAAGTGAGATACACCGCGCCAAAGAACCAGAACCAGGATAAGCCCAACAGACTGTTGAACACGGTTTTGTTGCCGCGCGCGTGCTTGATAATGCGCCAGGTTTCTTTGGGCAGATTCCAGGAAATTTTAAGATTGGGCGCAGGAGCCGGGGCGGGCGGCATGCTCCGACTGGCTATCCAGCCGATGATGGCAACGCCGACGCAAGCCCAGACAATCAGCTGTTCGCCGTGCGGTTGATGCTGGACGATGGTGGCGCCAGCAATCTGGCCCAGCAAAATTGCCACAAACGTCGCACCCTCGATCAGCCCGTTGCCACCCATCAATTCATGTTCGCGCAGGTATTGCGGCAATACCGAGTATTTGAGCGGCCCAAACAGCGTTGAATGCACGCCCATCATGAACAGGCAACCCAGCAATACCGGCACGTTGTGCTGCCAGAAGCCGTATCCGGCGGCGGCCATGATACAGATTTCAAGAACCTTCACGCATTGCGCCAGAAACGCTTTGTCGTACTTTTCTGCCAGTTGCCCGGAGATGGTCGAAAACAGAAAAAAGGGCAGGATGAAAATACCTGCTGCGGCGCTCACCAGCGTATCGGTACTCATGCCCGCGGTAGTCAGGCCGCGAAATACCAGCAGCACCACCATGGCTTGCTTGAACAGATTGTCGTTGAACGCGCCGAAAAACTGCGTAATGAACAACGGCAAAAAGCGCCGGGTCCGGAACAGGGCAAACTGGTTGTGCTGGTGGTCGTGCTGGGGCATGAAAGGGGCTCCGGAGCAAAGTCCGGCGTAGTCTACCGGAATGCGGGCATCATGCCAGAGCCATGCTTTCCGGGCGTGGCAAAAGTGCCCAATCTGAACGTACGTGAAGATTACATCTGGAACTGCGCTAGTTTGCTGCGCAAGGTTTGCGCTTGTTCGCGCAACTGGCGGGCGGCGGTACGGTTGTCTTCTACCAGCGCTGCGTTACTTTGCGCCGTTTGCGCTACCGATTCCACATTACCGGCCAGAATGGCGCTCGCAGAGGATTGTTCACGCGTGGCGTGGGCGATGTCATTCACAATGCCCGCCGTGCGCTCGGTGTGTGCCGCAATGGTGCTGAGCGCGGAGCCCGTTTCGTTGGCCAGCGCTACGCCGCTTTGCATCTGATCGGACACCGCCACAATTTCACCGGCGACCAATTGGGTGTCGCTAACCATGCCGCCAATCAAGGTGCTGATCTCACGCGTGGCATTGCCGGTGCGTTCCGCCAGCTTGCGCACTTCATCGGCCACCACCGCAAAGCCGCGACCTTGTTCGCCCGCGCGGGCGGCTTCAATCGCCGCGTTCAAAGCCAGCAAGTTGGTTTGATCGGCAATGTCCTTGATGACTTTGACAATGCCGGAAATCTCGTTGGATCGCTCGCCCAGACTGGCAATGCGCTCGGCTGCCAGGCGCGAGGCATTGGAGAGCGTGTGCATCTGCTTCTCCATGCGCCCGACCACATTGGTGCCTTCCTGCGACGATCCTTGTGCTTCGCGCGCGGTGCTGGCAGCGTCGCCCGCATGATCGGCAATATGGCTGATGCTGACGGTAATCTGCTCGACGGTTGCGGCCATGCTGGAGGCAGATTCGCTTTGCTGGCGGCTGTCGGTGGCAATTCGCGAGATGGCGTTGTCGAAATGGCCGGTGGCTTGATCCACTTCGCCCGCAGTGTTGCGTACGTCCTGCATCAAACCCTGTAATGACACCGCCGCCTGATTGAATTGCACCGTGATGCGGTCCATTTCGTTGGCGCTGGGCCCTTCACGCACGACCGGGATACGCGCAGTGAGGTCGCCCGTGCCAAAGCGTTCAATGGCGCGGACGACGTTGGCCAGCGGGCCAAGGCGATGCTTGAGGCCGACATACAGCATTCCCAATGTTAACAACGCCAATACAACACTCACCATAATCAGTCGATTGCGCAGCACAATGCTGTGGCCGGTGAACTCGTCGGTGAAGCTGCCACTGGCGACGATCCAGTTCCAGTTGGGAACGGTGGCGTAGGCCACCATTTTGTCTTCTTCCGCGTCGCCGTGGGCGGGATTGGCCAGCGGGTAATGCACCAGACCTTCTTTCTGGGCCAGCATCTGTTTGTACATCCAGACAAGCTTGCCGCCGTTGGTTTCGGTAACCAGCTTGCCTTCGTTTTTCGGATGAATAACGTAGCGGGCGATTCCGTCATCGTTGGTGGGCGCGACTGCGTAGACATAACCGCTATCGCCCACTTTGAGGCTGGCCAGCATCTGGCGCAGGGTAGTGACTTCAGGGGTGAGATCGGCCCGTGCCTGAACCCAGCCCGCGACCTGGCCTGCGGCATTCTTGATGGGTACGGCGTTGGTCATGTAATAGCGGCCATTGCGCATGACCAGACCGGAGAACGTTTCGCCTGAACTGATGGCTTTGGCAATCGGGTCATCTGCCTTGACCTCGCTGCCGATCATCAATTTGCCGCTAGCGTCTTTCAGCAAGGTGTTGACCCGCACAAATTTGCCAGCTTCGTTTTTGGCGACGATGGCGGTGTCGGCACCGGTATGACCACGAAACTGCTCCAGCAGCGTGGTGTCCTGACTTAATACGTGATCACCAGATTTGACGACAGGCAGACCGGTTTCGGTTTTATCCGTTGTAACCACAATCTCGCCCGGTAGCTGCCGCACAAATTGGTCTAGCAATCCTTTGCTGCGGGTCTGCGCATCCATATAGGCCAACTGGAAGGTGTCTTTAACCAGCTGCAATTGCGTGGTGAGGTTGTTTTCGGCAATGGTTCGCGCGGTTTGCTGGACATTGATGCTGGTGTACACCACCAGCCCACCGAAAACCACGATACAGACCAGTGTTCCCAGAATCAGAAACTGCGTAACAAGCGGGCTGCGGCGAATGGCGAACATGGGCAGAGTCTCCTCCCGGTCACATTGCAGCGGTGCCGGAATAATTTGTTTAATCACTTCAAATGTATATCGCCAGCGGGCGGAGTCAGCCCCGACCCGAAACAGGCCAACTTGCACGCCAGAAGTGCAGGCAGCCCGGCGCTGGGGCAGGGTGCTGATTTCAGCATGGCTGATATGCACGCATCATGCAGATTCTTTTATCAGAAATACATGATGCTGCAGGCAAAACGCGACAGAAATTGCTAGCGCAGGAGGAGGAGGATCAAGCTGGCCAGATGGCACCCAGAATGCGCGGACCATGCGCGCCGGTTACTTCCGGCAAATTGGCCGGTTGCCGCGCCAGGCAGCGCCAGGCCAGCCAGGCAAAGGCATAGGCTTCTACCCAGTCCGGATCAACACCCAGTGCAGCGGTGGTTTCCACACGTTGGCTTGGCAACCATTGGCGCAATTGCTGTTGTAGATGCAGGTTGTGAGCGCCTCCACCGCAGAGATAAACCGAAGTGGCGTGCGGCGCATGCGCGCGGATTGCATCGGCAAGGGTCCGGGCGGTCAGGGCACTCAAGGTGGCCTGTACGTCTTGCGGGGCGTGACTGTAGCTGGTCAATTGTCGCCGCAGCCATTCACCATGGAACAGATCGCGACCGGTGCTTTTCGGCGGCAATAGCGCGAAATAGGGCTCGGACAACATGGCTTGCAGCAAATCCGCCTGCAAGTGCCCTTGGGCCGCCCAGGCACCGCCCGCATCGTAGTGTTCACCGCGGTGCTGCAGCGTCCACATATCCATCAGGACATTGCCCGGCCCGGTATCAAAACCGATGATCGAGCCGCTTTGGTCCAGAATGGTGATATTGGCAATGCCGCCGATATTGGCAATGACACAAGGCTCGCCAGTATGGCCAAAGATGGCCTGATGAAACGCCGGGACCAGCGGCGCTCCCTGACCACCAGCCGCAATGTCGCGGCTGCGAAAATCACCCACAACCGTAATTCCGGTTAGTTCGGCCAGTCGCGCGTGGTTGCCCAACTGCACGGTGTAGCCGACTTCTGGCCGGTGCCGCACGGTTTGGCCGTGATTGCCAATGGCTTTGATGTCTGCTGTGGTGAGATGGCTTTGTACCAACAAACGCGAAACTGCCTCGGCGTATAGATCTGCCAAGGTATTCCCAGCCATATGGGCCAGATGTAATTCGTCCTCGGAACGCGCCTGTAACTGCATTAACAAGGCGCGCAGCTGTTCTCCCAACGGCAACGCCACAGCCGCGTGCAATCGGGGTTGGCCACCGGAAAAATCCACCAGCGCGGCATCTACCCCATCCAGACTGGTCCCGGTCATCAGGCCGATATAGAAATCATGGTTCGCGGTCATGGGGTTTTCCAGTGGGTTAATCGCCTTGTCCGAGGCGACGGCGCGCTTGGCAGGTAGGGGAAAAGGGCGAATTGCAGTAGAATTGCGCGTTTATTGCATCCGTTTCCGGGCTCAACGCGCACTAGAGCGTAACAAAGCTGCCCGGCTATGCCAATCAACTGGAACGCCGCATCCGCTTCCAGACATCAGATCGAACTGCCATGACCGTACAAGAAAAAGCGCCGCTGCATCCGGACACTCTCGCCGCCCTGCAAATCATCAAACGCGGTGCCGATGAAATCCTGCCAGAAGACGAACTGATCAAAAAGCTGGAACGCAGTCGCACTACCGGGGTGCCGCTCAAGATCAAGGCTGGTTTTGACCCGACAGCGCCAGATCTGCATTTGGGCCATACGGTGCTGATCAACAAAATGCGGCAGCTGCAGGATCTGGGGCACGAAGCGCAATTTCTGATTGGCGACTTTACCGGCCGCATTGGTGATCCAACCGGCAAAAACACTACCCGGCCCCCGCTGACCGAAGAAGACGTCAAGCGCAACGCCGAAACCTACGAACGCCAGGTTTTCAAGATTCTGGACCGCGAAAAAACCCGCGTCATGTTCAATTCGACCTGGCATAACGAACTGGGCGCGGCGGGCATGCTCAAGCTGGCATCGTCCATTACGGTGGCGCGCATGTTGGAGCGGGACGATTTCTCCAAGCGCTTTGCCAATAATCAGCCCATCGCTGTGCATGAGTTCATGTATCCGCTGCTGCAGGGTTATGACTCGGTAGCGATGGATGCAGATGTTGAACTGGGCGGCACGGACCAGAAATTCAACTTGCTGATGGGCCGCATGTTGCAGCAGCAGCATGGCAAAGAGCCGCAAGTGGTGCTGATGATGCCACTGCTGGAGGGGCTGGATGGCGTCAACAAGATGTCCAAATCGCTGGGCAACTATATCGGCATCGATGAACCGGCCAACGAAATTTTCGGCAAGGTGATGAGTGTTTCCGATGTGCTGATGTGGCGTTATTTTGAGTTGCTCTCGTTCCGGCCGATGACCGAAATCGAAACCTTCAAGGCAGAGATCGCTGCAGGTCGCAACCCGCGTGACGTAAAGGTGTTGCTGGCACAAGAGCTGGTTGCTCGTTTTCACTCGCAAGCGGCCGCCGAAGCTGCGCTCACCGACTTTGAAACCCGTTTCCAGAAAGGCGCGATGCCGAATGAAATGCCCGAGTTCACCCTGGCAGCGGAAGGCGAAGGTTTGCAGATCGGTAACGTTCTGAAAGAAACACAGCTATGCCCGTCTACCTCGCAGGCGTTCCGCGATATTCAGGCGGGTGCGGTGAAGCTGAATGGCGAAAAAGTGGCAGACAAAAATCTGCTGATCGCCAAAGGCGAAACCGTCGTACTGCAAGTAGGCAAGCGCAAGTTTGCACGCGTGACGGTCGGCTGATTGTTGGTTTGAGTAGTTAACAAGCTGGCAAGCCGAAGCAAGGGAAAGGCGAGGGTAGTTGACCTCGCCTTTTTTGTTTTCTTTCAACGGGATGCAGAGACGCCGAATATTGTATTTTGTTACTGAATTACAGATTGGCACGCAGTATGCTTGTAGTTTTGTAACGCAATTACGATGGACCGCAGGATGAGTACTCTGGAAATCCCCCGCCCACGACGCGCTTTGGGGGTAATGCGTCGCATGCAATGTGGCTATCCGATTCTGGAAGCCGGGCCGTTATCCATGACCACCTACCTGGATGGCTACGGTCCCGAGGCCGCAATGTGGCTGAGCTTTTTCAATCACTACGGCTGGGTTACACCACGCGAATGGACCAACGGCATTCGGGCGTGGGTACTGTCGGATAAAGGCCGGTCGGTGCTGGAGCAGGGTGAAAACTGGTGGCAACAACTCAGTTGGTCGCAACGCCTCTATGTATGCTTCTTCGGCTGAGCCGTAGCAGCAAATAGTGTTACCGCAGCCTGCAAAGTTGCGGCATGAATGGCTACGGTCTGGTTGATATCCCGACCGTACCCACCTCCCATGGTGATGGCTACCGGCACATCAAATTGCTGGCAAAGTCCAAGTACATACTGATCCCTTTGCAGTATGCCTTGGGCTGACAATCCCAAGCGCCCAAGGCGATCTCCTTCCCAGGCATCGGCCCCGGCTAAATACAGCACCAGATCGGGGCGTTGTTGCTGCAATAGCGCGGGTAAAGTGCATTCGAGTTGCGCGAGGTAAGTGACATCATCGCAAGCGTCCGGCATTTCGATATCCAGATCACTGCGAGCTTTTTGAAACGGGAAGTTGTTGGCGCCGTGAATGGATAGCGTAAACAGCGCTGGGTCATCCGCCAGGATATCTGCCGTGCCATTGCCCTGATGCACATCCAGATCAATCACCAACGCGCGGCGGATCAGGCCTTCCCGCTGTAACACCCGCAGCGCCACGGCGCTGTCGTTGAAGACGCAAAACCCGCTACCGTGATCTGTGTAGGCGTGGTGCGTGCCACCCGCCAGATTTGCACCGCAGCCTTGCAGCAACGCCGTGCGGCAAGCGGCGAGCGTAGCGCCGGTAGAACGGCGTGACCGCTCCACCAACTCAGCTGACCAAGGCAACCCCAAAACACGCTCTTCGGCCTTGCTAAGCTGGCCGTCCCGCAGTTTTTCCAGGTATTGAGCACTGTGCGCGGTGAGCAATTCGAAGTCTGTGGCCGCCGGAGCGGTCTCGATCAAATCCGCAGCAAACGTGCTGACCGCCTCAAACAGCAAACGATATTTTTGTGCGGGAAAGCGATGGCCAGGCGGTAACGGCAGCGGATATTGATCGGTGCGAAAAATAATCACCGCGTACCTCGCGCCCGGATTACAGGGTCAACCCGCTGACCAATTGATGCAGATGGCCATCGGTAAGCTGCAATTGCCGCTGGCAACGCTGGGCCAAGGTGACATCGTGGGTCACGATGATGAAGCTGGTTTGCAGCGCCCGGTTTAATTCCAGCATCAAACCGAATACCGTTTCTGCAGTGCCCCGATCCAGGTTGCCGGTGGGCTCATCGGCCAGCACACAATCGGGCTCGGTCACCAGCGCGCGGGCAATGGCTGCACGTTGGCGCTCGCCGCCAGACAATTCGCCTGGTTTGTGATGGCTACGACGTCCCAGTCCGACTCGTTCCAGCATGGCCTCGGCTTGCTTGAGCGCCGCTGCTTTGGGCATACGCCGGATCAACAAGGGCATGGCGACGTTTTCGGCGGCGGTGAATTCCGGCAGCAGATGATGAAACTGGTACACAAAACCCAAGTGGCGATTCCGTAGCTCACCACGTTTGCTATCGGGCAGTGTGAACGGATTGGCTCCCAGGATGCGTACGCTGCCAGCCGATGGCACATCCAGCGCGCCAATCAAATGCAGTAACGTGGATTTGCCAGAACCCGATGCACCAACAATCGCTACCGTTTCGCCCTTGGCCAGCGTGAGGTCGACGTTGCTCAGCACGTGGGTTTCCAGCTTGCCGCTGATATAGCTCTTGCTGATACCTTGGGCCTGGATCACCAGATCGGAAACGGTGGTTGGCATGGCTGTTGGCTGCTTATTCATAGCGCAGTGCCTCCGCCGGATTGACACGGGAGGCGCGCCAGCTTGGATAAATAGTGGCGAGCAGCGCCAGCACAAGCGAGATCAGACCGATGCTGCTGACATCGCTCCATTCCACTTTGGAGGGCAACTCGGTAATCAGGTAAACGTCTGGCGAAAGGATGTGGGTGCCCAAGATGCGTTCAATAAACGGGACTATCGTGCCAATGTTCAGAGCGACCAATACACCGCCGAATACGCCGGTGAATGTGCCAACAAAGCCAGAGACCGCACCCTGAATCATGAAGATTTTCATGATCGAGGCCGGTGATGCGCCTAGTGTGCGCAGGATGGCGATATCAGCTTGTTTGTCGGTGACGACCATAACCAGCGTGGACACCAGATTGAACGCAGCCACGGCCACGATCAGGGTCAGAATCAGAAACATCATGCGTTTTTCAATTTCTACCGCGCGGAAATAGGTGGGGTTTTCCATGCTCCAGTCGCTAACCATCTGGTTCGGCATCTGGCCAGCCATTTCCAGCGCGACATTGCGCGCCAGCAAAGGATCATCCAGCCGCAAACGCACCCCCGAGATGGCATCACCCATGCGGAACAGCTTTTGCGCGTCGGACATTTCAATCAGCGCTACGCCCGCGTCGTAGGGGTAGTAATCCGCACGAAACAAGCCGACCACGGTGAACTGGCGAAAACGGGGAATCAATCCGGCGGGGGTAACTTGGCCATCCGGTGTGATCAAAGTGACCTTGTCGCCGGGACGAACACCCAGATCATTGGCCAGCTGCCAGCCCAAAACCACACCAAAGGTCCCGGGGATCAAGTTGGTGAGTTTGCCGCCGTAAACGTTGGCAACCGCCGGGCTGACGCCAGGTTCTTGCGCGGGGTCGATGCCTCGAATCAACGCACCTTTGACCTGACCACCCGCAGTCAGCAAGCCCTGGCCCAGCACATAAGGCGCGGTAGCTTTGACATGCGGATTTTTGGCAGCCTCTTGCGCCACGGTTTGCCACTGTTGCAGATGATTGTCTGCACCGCTGATTTGTACGTGGGCGGCCATGGCCAGAATGCGATCGCGCACCTCACCCTGGAAGCCGTTCATGACGGACAGCACAATGATCAGCGCGGCAACGCCTAGCGCGATACCCAATATGGAAATCAGGGAGATAAACGAGATAAAGCCGTTGCGCCTTCGCGCTCGGGTGTAACGCAGGCCGATCAGGAGTTCGTACATGGGCAGGGGACTTGTTCAAGGCAGGGCAAGTTTAACATGCCTGCCGCAAAACGCCCCACGAATCCGGAAATGGCCTGCGCGGGGCATGGGGTCATCCTGAAAGGCGATTTCAGCTTAGTAGGTGATTAGCCCGTGCTTGCGAAATTGCTCGCGTACGCGATGGGTCAGTTCGGGCGAAGGCGGTTGAACGTTGGTGAGTTCGTAATCCAGCCCGAGCTCTTGCCACTTGGATTCGCCCATTTTGTGAAAGGGCAATACTTCTACTCTCTCGACATTGCCCAGGCTGGCCACGAAAGTGGCAAGACCTTCCACATCGTCTTCGAAGTCCGAAAAACCGTGCACTAGCACGTAGCGCAGCCAAACCGGCTTTTTCATGGCGGCTAAACGTTTGGCGAACAGCAAACTGGGTTCGACCGGTTTTCCGGTAAGACGCTCATGCCGCTCGTTGTTGAATTCCTTGATATCCAGCAGCACCAGGTCAATAGGTTCAAACCACTCATCTGGCAGGTTGCCAGACAGGAAGCCTTGGGTGTCGAGCGCAGTATGCAGTTTCAGTTCGTGTTTGGCGCGACGGAAGATTTCACCGGTAAAATGGGCTTGCATCATCGGCTCGCCACCGGAAATGGTCAGGCCACCGGCCACACGCAAGAAACTGGCGTATTTGCCGATCTCCGCAATGACATCATCGACTGTGTAGACCTTGCCGTTATGCAGCTTCCAGGTATCCGGGTTATGGCAGTACAGGCAGCGGAACTGACAGCCACTCACAAATAGGGCAAAGCGCATACCCGGACCATCGACCGCAGCGCCGGTCTCGATGGAATGCACAAAGCCAACCTGGCGGCCCTGCGCATCGTAAGCGGCAGGGGCGATCTCGCCGACCTTTTTCAGTTCGATGGTTTCCATGTGATCTCCGGGGTGCAAATTCTGATTTTTATGGGTTTGCCCAAGGGCCAACTGGGGCCGACTGGCAAAACCAGCAGGCGATAAAGCATATATAAAACGGACCGGGGGCAAATGCCATACCGGTCCGCGATTTGATGGGTCAGCGGTAAGGCTGACGCGCTACGGTTATACCGTTGCGTGGAAAGTGCGGTTGATCACGTCCAGCTGCTGCTCACGCGTGAGCTTGACGAAATTCACGGCATAGCCGGACACACGAATTGTCAGTTGCGGGTATTTGTCTGGATTTTCCATTGCGTCCAGCAGAGTGTCCCGATTCAACACATTCATGTTCAGGTGAAACAATTGATTCTGAGCCATTTCGAAATCCTTGTTACCGGGATGCCGGAGTAAAACTCCGGACATCCCTCTTGCTGGTTTAAACCCGATCGTGGAACGTGCGGTTAATCACGTCCATTTGTTGCTCGCGGGTCAGCTTCACAAAATTGACGGCATAACCAGAAACACGCACGGTCAGTTGTGGGTAGTTTTCCGGGTGCTCCATCGCATCCATCAGGGTGTCGCGATTCATCACATTCATGTTCAGATGGAACAGCTTGTCCATGGCAGTTTCAACGGCTTCAGTTGCAGCACAAGCCGAACCACCACCTTCACCGTGCGGGCCAAACAGACCGTCAATCGAGGCAGCCAGAGTCTTGATACGGTCTTGCGGGTTGTGACCCAGCGAGTCCGGTGTCATCGAGGCTGTCCATGAAATACCATCCAGCGCAGCTTCGTATGGAATCTTCGAAACTGAGAAGCCCGCAGCGATAAAGCCGTTTTCATCCCGACCATTCATTGGGTTGGCACCCGGTGAGAACGGTGCACCTGAACGGCGACCATCTGGCGTGTTACCGGTCTTCTTGCCATAAACCACGTTAGAGGTAATGGTCAGTACGGACTGGGTTGGCGTGGCGTTACGGTAGAAGGCCGGTTGGGCTTTGATCTTCTTCATGAACGATTCGGTCAGCCATACCGCGATGTCATCGACACGGTCGTCGTTATTGCCGTATGCAGGGTAGGTGCCTTCGATCTTGTAATCGACAGCCAGACCGTTTTCATTACGGATAACGTGAACCTTGGCGTGCTTCACGGCCGACAGCGAGTCCGCTGCGACTGACAAACCGGCGATACCACATGCCATGGTGCGCAGGATATCGCGGTCATGCAGGGCCATTTCGATGCGTTCGTATGCATATTTATCATGCATATAGTGGATGCAATTGAGCGCCGTGACGTAAGTCTTGGCCAGCCAGTCGAGCATCAGGTCGTACTTGGGCAGGAGTTCGTCATAGCTCAGCACATCACTCTTGATTGGCTCAAAACCCTTGGCCACGACTTTGCCGCTCTTTTCATCCACGCCGCCATTGATGGCATACAGCATGGCTTTAGCCAAGTTGACGCGAGCGCCAAAGAACTGCATTTGTTTGCCTACGGCCATTGCCGAAACGCAACATGCAATTGCGTAGTCATCGCCCCATTGCGGGCGCATCAGATCGTCGTTTTCGTACTGGATGGCAGAGGTATCAATCGACACCCTGGCGCAGAATTCTTTAAAGCCCTGCGGGAATTGAGTTGACCACAACACAGTCAGATTAGGTTCTGGTGCAGGCCCGAGGTTGTACAGGGTATGCAATACACGGAAGCTACACTTGCTGACCAGAGGGCGACCATCCAGGCCAACGCCACCAATCGATTCGGTAACCCAGGTCGGATCGCCGGAGAACAGTTCGTCGTACTCTGGTGTGCGCAGGAAACGCACGATCCGCAGTTTCATGACCATGTGGTCAATCATTTCTTGCGCTTCGGCTTCGGTGATGCGGCCTTCTTTAATGTCGCGCTCAATATAGATATCGAGGAAGGTCGAGATACGACCGATAGACATAGCTGCGCCGTTTTGTTCTTTCACGGCAGCCAGATAGCTCAGATACAGCCATTGCACAGCTTCTTGCGCGGTAGCAGCAGGACGAGCCAGGTCAAAGCCGTAGGACTTGCCCATTTGCTTGAGTTCAGCCAGCGCCTTGATTTGTTCCGACAGTTCTTCACGCAGACGAATGACTTCTTCGGTGAACGGAACGTTATCCAGTTCAGCCTTTTCACGTTTTTTATCCGCGATCAGGAAGTCCACGCCATACAGTGCCACACGGCGATAGTCACCGATAATACGGCCACGTCCATAGGCGTCAGGAAGACCGGTGATCACGCCCGAACTGCGGCAAGCCATGATTTCCGGGGTATAGGCATCAAATACGCCCATGTTGTGATCTTTACGGTATTTGGTAAAGATTTCGGTAATCAGCGGGGACTCTTCAAAGTGGTAGGCTTTGAGGGAGTTTTGCACCATGCGCAGACCGCCGTTTGGCATGATGGCGCGGCGCAGCGGGGCATCGGTTTGCAAACCAACAATGGTTTCCAGATCTTTGTTGATATAACCTGGGCCGTGCGAGGTAATCGAAGAACCAACCTGAGCGGAGACTTCCAGCACGCCGCGTTTGCGTTCTTCTTTCAGCAGGACGGAGAGTTCGTTCCAGAGTTGGGTGGTGCGTTCGGTCGGTCCGGCAAGGAAGCTGTCATCACCATCGTACGGGGTATAATTTTCCTGGATAAAATCGCGGGTAGCGACTTTTTTCTGCCACTCGCCAGCGGTAAAACCACGCCAGGCTTCAAGCTGCAGATTAACTTCCGGTGCGTTCATGGTTTGATGCTCCTTGGTGACTGTCTGTTTGACATAAACCTTCAGACTACTCCCCCAAAGGGTTCACCTCAGGGGCCTTAGATGCAGTTAGAATAGCACCGCGCCACGGGGAAAGCCTGGCAAATATCTACACAGATCAAGAGCTTATTGAAGCTGGAATTTATTGATCTGCGTCAATAATTTGACTGGGAATGTGATGCAGAATGAATATTCTCGTAGTTTTATTTCGTAGTTTTTGCTGGTGTTGAAGAGACAATTGCAGGAAGTGTCCTCTAAGGCTCGAACAGAATCGGCAGATTGCAAGCGCAATAAAAAAAGCACCGGATAGCCGGTGCTTTTTTTATTGCGCTACAACCAGAGCCGTTAAAGAGTAACGGCGTGTTCCCGCGTTTCGTGGAACACGATTTCGGGCCAGCGTTCCTGAGTCAATGCCAGGTTGACCCGGCTGGTTGCCAGATAGGCCAGGCTATTGGCTGCGTCACGGGCCAGATTGTTTTCGAGCGCCCGTTCAAATTCGGCCAGGCGTTTGGCATCAGCACACGAAGCCCATCGCGCGGTATAGATGGTCACCGGTTCAAACATGGCATCAACGCCGTATTCGTTGGCCAACCGGCTAGCCACCACTTCAAACTGCAGCACGCCCACGGCACCCAAAATCAGATCCGAGCCATTCAGTGGCTTGAATACCTGCACGGCGCCTTCTTCACCCAGTTGCTGCAAGCCTTTCTGCAATTGCTTGATTTTCAATGGGTTGCGGATACGTACGATGCGGAACATTTCCGGTGCAAAGTAAGGAATGCCGGTAAAGCCCAGCACTTCGCCTTCAGAGAACGAATCGCCAATCTGGATGTTGCCGTGGTTGGGCAAACCAATAATGTCGCCAGCATAGGCTTCTTCGACTTGTTCACGCCCTTGCGCCATAAAGGTCACCACCGAATTAGCCGCGATTTCCCGGCCCAAGCGCAAGTGCTTGAATTTCATGCCCCGTTCAAATTGGCCAGAACAAACGCGCAGAAACGCAATCCGGTCGCGATGGCGCGGGTCCATATTGGCCTGAATCTTGAACACAAAAGCAGAGAACTTCTCTTCGGTTGGCGAGACTGCACGCGCTGTAGCATCACGCTCTGCCGGAGCCGGGGCCCAGTCAATCAGTGCGTTCAGAATTTCACGCACGCCAAAGTTGTTGATGGCCGAGCCAAAGAACACCGGCGTCAGATTGCCGGAGAGGAACTCGCCCAGATCAAACGGGTGCGAAGCGCCGCGCACCAGATCCAGTTCCATGCGGGTTTGTTCGATTTCCAGCGGAAACAACTCATCCAGGCGTGGGTTATCCAGGCCTTGAATAATCTCGTCAGCGTCACTGGAGCGGCCTTCGCCCGACTTGAACAGCAAAACCTGGTCGTTGAGGATGTGATACACCCCGCGGAAAGTCTTGCCCATGCCGATAGGCCAAGTGACCGGAGCGCAGCGAATCTTCAGGACTGATTCGACTTCATCCAGCAATTCCAGGTTGTCGCGCACTTCACGGTCATATTTATTCATGAACGTGATGATCGGGGTGTGGCGCAAGCGGCAAACGTTCAGTAACTTGATGGTTTGCTCTTCCACGCCTTTGGCCGCGTCAATCACCATCAGTGCTGAATCGACAGCGGTCAGCACGCGATAGGTATCTTCTGAGAAGTCCTGGTGGCCTGGAGTGTCGAGCAGATTGACCACGTGATCGCGGTAATCAAACTGCATGACCGACGATGCAACCGAAATACCGCGTTGCTTTTCGATATCCATCCAGTCCGAAGTGGCAAACTTGCCGCCTTTCTTGCCCTTGACGGTACCGGCGAGCTGAATCGCACCTGAAAACAGCAACAGTTTTTCAGTCAGCGTGGTTTTACCGGCATCGGGGTGAGAAATGATGGCGAAGGTACGGCGGCGCGCAACTTCGCGAGCAATATCGGGCATGGTCTGGGGCAGTTGAAAGCGAAACCGGCAATTGTACGGCAAAGCGTCGGTGGCGGCTAACCGACGGTGCTGGCCGTCAGTTGTTGCTCCATTTGCAGCAGTACGGTAAATACCGCGCCTCCGTCGGGGTGGTTGCACGCGGTCACGCTGCCGCCGTGGTCTTCCATGATCTGCTTGCTGATTGCCAGCCCAAGACCAGTGCCGCCAGCCTCGGCCCGTACCCGCGCGCTCTGGATGAACTTGTCAAAGATGGCATCCAGTTCGTGTTCCGGAATGCCGGGTCCATGGTCACGCACGGTCAAACCGACCGCAGCGGCGCCTGATGCCAGCGTCGCCTGTTCCAGATAGCGGATTTCGATAACGCTATCGGGCGGACTGAACTTGATAGCGTTGGATAACAGATTAACCACCACCTGCATCAGTCGCGCCTGGTCAAATACGGCGTAGAGCGGTTCGCTGTCGTCTTCAATATCCAGCCGCAGATTGAGCGTGCTGAGTAGCGGGGCAATTTCAGAGGCAGCGCCTTGTACTGCCAATTGCAGGCAGTGCCGGGTTTTGTCGTAGCGCATCTTGTTGGCTTCAAGACGGGACATATCCAGCAAGTCATTCAGCAGCACCAGCAAGCGGTTGCCGCTGGAATGAATGCGCTCAAAATAGCGCCCCAACGCGCCTGGCTCACCGCGACTGGCCTTGGAAATGCCCATTTCCGAGAAACTCAGAATTGCGTGCATCGGCGTGCGCAGTTCATGCGACATGTTGGCGAGGAAGGCCGATTTGGAGATATTGGCTTCTTCCGCGGCATCTTTGGCTTCAACCAGCTTGCGTTCAATATCTTTCAGATGCGAGATATTGGTCAGGAACGCAAAGGCGTATTCCAGGTTGTGTTGCTCATCCAGAATGGCGGCCGAACTCACCAGGAAAGGCTGACGCTCGCCATTGGCGTCAACCAGCGTCACCTCAGACAACCGGTTTTCACCGGCACTATCGTTGACCAATGACACCGGGAAAATCTGCAGTGCGGGCTCGCCCCAGATGGTGTGCGGCTGCTCGCCGATCAAGTCTTCGCGCCGCAAGCCCAGCACCTGGCAAAAGGCGTGGTTTACATCGACGATATGACGATGGGTATCGATCAGGATAAAACCGTCGGCCGTGGTATCAATAATGGTGCGTTTCAATCGCTCGGACTGGCGTAGCGCCTGTGCGGCAATACGTTGGGCGGTGACATCTTCGATGACCGTGATCATGCCTTTGCCAGGGTCGCCAGGCACCAGTGCTTTGGCGTACATCATGGCCCAGAAGCCTGAGTGATCGCGGCGGAACAATTCGATTTCGCCGCGAAACACACCGCCGGTATTGATGCGGGCCCAGATGGTGGTGGCTAGCTCGTTGTAACGCGCCTCAGACCCATGAATGACCCGCGTGGGCAGACCAATGATGTCGCTGGCGGCGTAGCCGAACAATATTTCAAAAGCCGGATTAACCAGGCGAATGGTATTGCGCACCGACAACATGATGGCCAGCGGACTGGCATCCAGCACTGTACGGATTTCTGCCGTGCGTTCCAGCACTAGATCTTGCAAGTGGTCGCGGTGGCGCCGCAGTTCGCGTTCGGAGTTTTGTTGCTCGGTGATATCGCGCACCGTGCTGCAGATATACGCTTCCTGAAAGAACTCCACGTAATTGAAAGTGATTTCAACAGGCTGCAGCGCGCCTTCCTGATTACGCTGATGCGTAATGTGGACCATCCGTTTTTCGAGTCGCAGACGCTGCCAGAATTCCTGCCATTGCGGGTCGGTAATGTGTGGATAGAGATCAAGAAAACGTAGCTTGAGCAGTTCGTCGTGGCGGTAGCCTGTGGTGGTTGAGGCCGCCCGGTTGGCGTAACGCACAAACGCTTGGCGATCAGCCCACAAAATAACGTCTGGCGCTTCATCAACGGTGAACTGGGTAAGGTAGAGCCGAGACTCGATCTGCTCGACTCGCTTGATTTGCCGTAGCAGCAAGAACAGCAAAACGCTCACGACCAGGATCAGCACCAGTGCCGATACGGCGCGCCCCAGGAGGTCGCTGTGAAATTTCTGCAGCACGATGTCCAGATCGGACGTCACCATCACGATGATCGGTAGTTCGCCTTCCGACACCAGGAAAGTAACCAGCGTGTCGCTGCCGGACTGGGTGCTGTCCATGTAAAACGCGCCGTGATTCTGGCGGCTTTGTTCAAAACGCGAGACATTGGCGCTGCGTAAATTGCGGCCCAGTTCTCGGGTATCCAGCGGGTAATTCAGTAGCAAGATGCCGTCGTTGCGCAACAACTTGATATGCGTGCCCGCTGGCAGCTTGAGTGAGCGATAAAAGCGGTTGAAATAGTCAGGCTCGATGCCAGCGACCACCGCGCCGCCAAAACTGCCGTCAGGCCGGTCAACGCGATGTGAAACCGGAATATTCCAGGTAGCGGTGATTTTGCCAATCAGCGGGCCGGAGACCAGAAAACGCGGGTCGGTGCTGTCGCGATGGTATTGCAGCCACGCGCGATCAGAAAAGTCGATATCGTGTGCGCCCGGATGCGCTGCACTACTGCGCACCACACCCTGTTCATCGACCGTCACGATATCGCTGATTTGCGGAGTCAGCCGCAACTTGTTGCGTAGCTCGCGGGAGATTTCCTGCGCGTCGGCATTGCCAACACCGCCAGCAATTTCCAGCCGGTCCACCGTGCCTTGAATGGCTTGCTCGGCCGAGATGAACGTGCGGGTGGTGTGCTCATCCAGCGAGCGGGCCAGCAGCAGATTCTGCCGCCGCGCCTCATCCAGACTGGCATCGTAATCACGCAGGGTGAGCCAGGCGAGTATCAGTCCGCAGATCAGCAACAAGATCACGTAAAACGCCACCAGCCCGACTCGCATCGGGCGTAGTGACGATTGGCGCGGCAGGGTGGGTCCGCGTGGGCTGAACAGCCAGGCCATGAATGTTTAGCGCCGCGCTTCCAGTTGTTCCCAGCGTTCCAGCTTTTCCATCAAGCTGGTTTCAATGAGTTCTACCCGATTTTGCATCTCACGTGCCTTTGTTGGGTCGTTCCGGTATAGATCCGGGCTTTGCATTGCATCGTGCAAACTGACTTGTTCCTCTTCCAGCGCGGCGATCTCGGCAGGCAATTTCTCCAGTTCGCGCTGCTCATTAAAGCTGAGGCGGGCAGGGCGCTGGCGATTGCGATCAGCCTGTTTGTCGCCGGCATTGGTCGATTCTTTGGCGGGCGAACTGCTCGCTGCAGCGCTTGCGGCCCGGGCTTGCATCATCCGGGCACGCGCTTGCTGCCAGTCGCTATAACCGCCAGCGTTCTCCAGCAATACGCCGTCGCCCTCAAAAGCTACAACCTGGGTGACCACGTTGTCCAGGAATGCCCGGTCATGTGAGACCAGAAACACAGTGCCCGGATAATCAATCAGCAACTGTTCCAGCAATTCGAGAGTGTCGATGTCTAGATCGTTGGTGGGTTCGTCCAGCACCAGCACGTTGGCCGGACGGGTAAACAGGCGCGCCAGCAACAGCCGGTTGCGCTCACCCCCCGACAAAGACCGCACCGGGCTGCGTGCGCGCTCAGCCGGGAACAGGAATTCTTCCAGATAGCCCATGATGTGTTTGCGGGCGCCGCCAATTTCGACGAACTCGTTACCTTGGCTGACCACATCGGCCACGGTGGCGTTTTCGTCCAGTTGCTCACGGAACTGGTCGAAATACGCCACTTCGATTTTGGTACCGCGTTGAATGGTGCCGGAATCAGCTTCCAGTTCGCCCAGCACCATCTTCAGGAAAGTGGTTTTGCCCACGCCGTTCGGGCCGACCAAACCAATCTTGTCGCCACGAATCAAGCGACTGGTGAAGTCTTTCAGAATGATCTTGCTGCCGAAGGACTTGGTGGCGTTTTCAAACTCGGCAATCAGCTTGCCTGAGCGCTCGCCCGCATCCAGCTGGAACGAGACATTGCCAATGCGTTCACGCCGCGCTGCGCGTTCGCGACGCAGTTTTTCCAGTTGCCGCACGCGGCCTTCATTGCGGGTACGACGCGCTTCCACGCCTTTGCGAATCCAGACTTCTTCTTGCGCCAGCACTTTGTCGAACTTGCGATTTACCGTTTCTTCCTGGGCGATCAGTTCGGCCTTGCGCACTTCATAGGTCGAGAAATTGCCTGGGAAACTGGCGATATTGCCGCGATCCAGCTCGATGATGCGCGTGGCGACATTATCCAGAAAGCGTCGATCGTGAGTAATAAACAGCACGCTGCCGGAGAAGTTGTTGAGCAAACCTTCCAGCCATTCAATGGCGCTGACGTCCAGATGGTTGGTCGGCTCATCCAGCAACAATATTTGCGGCTCGCTCACCAAGGCGCGAGCCAGCGCTACGCGTTTTTTCCAGCCGCCCGACAATTCGGAGACCAGCGTTTGTGGTGGCAAACCCAGATGGGTAAGAGTGCCGGCGATCAGCACATCAAAACGCCAGCCATCGCGAGCTTCCAGTTCGTGCTGCAAATCCATCAGGCGGGACAACGCCTCTTCACTGCCGTCTTGAGTTTCGGCGCAGGCGTGGTAATCAATCAGAATCTGCCGCAAATCGCCCAAGCCTTCGGCGACGGCTTCAAAAACAGTTTGGCCAGGCTGAAACTCAGGCTCTTGCGCTACAAATGCCAGACGAGCGTTCTGGCTGACACGAATGGCGCCTTCATCCAGCGTTGCCACTCCGGCAATTGCCTTGAGCAAGGTTGACTTGCCCTGACCATTGCGGCCAATCAGCCCAACGCGCTCGCCTTCCTCCAGCGAGAAAGTGGCGTGGTCAAGCAAGGGCCAGTGACCATAGGCAAGGCTGGCATTTTCGACGTAAAGCAAAGGCATTTCAGATTCCTGAACGGTGATCCATAAGGGTTTATGTTTTTGATTTGAGCTTTTACACCCGCTTGGATACCCGCTTTGTGTGGGCTGTATCCGGGCCAATCTGGCGCGACCCGCCATTCTACCAATTCAAACGCCCGCTTGACTGTCTATCCGCGTAATCCTGGTAACATGGTGTGGTTTTCGATACCGTCAGCCTGTTCCTGGTGAGGTAATCCATTTGCCGGGAAAATTCCCAGCGCAATGCCTCGGTAGTCTATGCTGGACCGAAATGACCACCCGGAGGACGCCCCATGGCCCAGAAACTGTTTTACCAATTTGATGCCGATGAACAAACCAGTTTCATCAGCGCATGTGAGCGCCACGGTTATGTTTACGAAGATTTTGATGTGGTTGCCAATGACTCATTCCTGAATGGCAGCGCCGGGGCGCACCAGCGGGAGGTCAGTGTGGCCAGGTTTGACCGCATCAAGCTCTATCTGGGTGAGAGCAACACCGGTTGGCTGCACGAATTTGAAACCGATCTGGCGAAAGGCAATTTTTCCCAGCTCTGAATGAGCGGGGTCGTGCGGTAACGATACGGCAGATATGATAGACGGATTGCCATAATGACAAAGAGAGGGCTGGATGGCGCAAGCGAGTATTGATGATTTGCCTTGGGATCAGCGTGTTGCGCTGGACGCCGCCCTGGAAGCGTTGTCTTTGACCCATGAGGATTTTCGCTTCCGGATTGAAGAGGGCTCATGGTTGAGTCAGAACGGCGTCAATCCAGCACGTATCACGGTGGAACGGCTAGCAGACGGTAAAGTCGAACACTACAGTTTTGCCGACGGCGAAACTAACTGGACGCAACGTCTGGTGCATAATTTCGCGGCATGAACGGCCTGTCTGCGTCTTTCTGCGATAAGGCGAAAGACAGGCGTTATCTGCTACGGCGGGCTCCTGAATTCAACCTTCTGTGATCTGATTACTGGCTTTCGATGCGCGCTGCCCTCTACAATGCTCGCCATGAACCAGGCCAAACCCCTGATTTACCTTTTATTGTTGGCGCTCGCTTTTGGCAGCAGCAATGCAGTTGCTGCCAACCATGGAGGCAAACGCCCACGCGCCGTTGCCAGCCAGAAAAGCGAACATCCGGCACTCAATACTCCCACCGACCTTGGGGATCAGGATTTTGATCCGGCCAATCCGCCGGGGCAGATTCGCGTATTGGTCGCGCTGGGTCCATCCACCTTTTTCTTCCAGAATGGCCGTCCGCACGGGGTGGAGTACGCCATGCTGCTGGAGCTGGAAAAATACCTCAATCGCAATCGCCCCAAGGCCCGTCCGCCGACCAAACTGATGTTTGTGCCGGTCGATGCCGGGGAGTTGATTCCATCATTGCGTGCCGGCAAGGGTGATATCGCCGCCGGTTTGATGCCGGTGAATGAGGGGGCCAAGCAACTGGTGGCATTTACCCAGCCCTATTTGCGTGATCAGTGGTGTGTGGTGCAGAACCGTAACGCCACGCCTTTGACTGACATGCAGTCGGTCAATGGCAAAACACTGACGGAATCCGCTGGTAGTTACGCCCGGCGTCTGTTGCTGGATTACCCCAAGGTCAACGTGCGGGATGCGCCAATGGGCAGCACCGCCGAAAACGTACTCGGCCAGGTGCAGTCGGACGATACCCAAGCCACTTTGGCTAGCCGTTATGTGGTGGATTTATGGGGCAAAAAATTCGAGAAACTGCGCCCTGACGCCTGTATCGACACTAACGTGGACGTAGCGTGGGCGGTCGACCAGGGCAAGCCGCAACTGCTGGCTGAAATCAACCGGTTTATTTCGACCAGTGGTGCCGGTATCGCTGAGCGGGCGCTAAAGCTGACACAGCGCTATTTGCCCAGCGATGCCAAGGTGGCCAATCCTAACCAGCTTAGTGCTTATGACAAGCTCGGTTTCTTTGCACCGATGTTCCAGCTAGTGGCTTCAGCCAACAATATGGACTGGATGTTGCTCGCCGCCATCGGCCAGCGGGAAAGCACGCTCAAACCGGTGATTCGGCAAAATGGCCCGACCGGGTTAATGCAGATCAACCCGTCTACAGCCCGCAAAATGGGCGTAACCAATCCGCACGACAATCAACAGAATGTCACTGCTGCCGCGCGTTACCTGGCGTATTTGCGCGATATTTTCAGCACACCGGGCATAGAGCCGGATGACCAGCTCAATTTCATGATTGCCGCGTACAACGCCGGGGAAGGGCGCATTCAGCAATTGCGCAAAAAGGCCCAGGCGCAAGGGCTGGATCCGAACCGTTGGGAAGGCAATGTGGAGAAAGTGGCGAAGCAGACCGTTGGCAACCGCCTGCTGGATTATGTTTCTACCGTCAATCGCTACTACCTAGCTTACCAGGGTGCATCCCGTGCTGCCTCGGCGCCGCTGGATGCGTCGGCTACGGCGGCTGTCGCTCAATAGATGGAGCGTGCGGTGATTAAAAAACCAACCCGGCATCAGGCCGGGTTGGTTTTTTAATGATAAAGCACGATTACACCTGCAAGGCCGCCAGGAGATCGCCTTCCAGATGGCGCACGGCGCGCTCGTCATCCAGAATCGGCCCGGAAATCAGGAAGTTATCTTCCGCCCGTTCGCCTAATGTCATGATCTTGGCCGACTGGATTTCGATGCGGTTGCTGGCCAGAATGCGGGCGATTGTCGACAGCAAACCGGTACGGTCACCCGCAGTGATCGACAACACCTGATATTGCCCACCGCGCTCATCTGCGCTGATTTCCACGCGCGGTTGAATCGGGAAGTGCTTGAGCTGGCGGGAGACACGCGCTTTACCGCCGGCAACCAGCGGCGCTTGGCGCGCAATCTGGCTGGCCAGTTCGTATTCCACATAACCAATCAGATCGCGATAAGCCTCGTTCGCGTGGTCCGGGATGTACACGTAGAAACTGTCCAGCGCATAGCCGTGGCGCGTGGTGTGAATATGCGCATCAAAAATGCTGTAACCGGCTTTTTCAAAGAAGGCGCAGATGCGCGCAAACAAATCGGCAACGTCTTTGGTGTAAACCATGACTTGCAGACCCTCACCAGACTCCGACAGCTTCGCGCGCACAATGGGCACGTCGGTATCCAGCCGCGAGAACAACTGACGGGTGTGCCAGGCGATTTCGCGGGCGTCATGACGCAGGAAATACACCGTGTCCAGTTGCGACCAGAACGGCTCGTGCACGTCATCGCGCAAGCCATACAGCCGCAGCAGTCGCAAAGCCTCGGCCTGGCGGTCTTCCAGCCACGTTTGCGCCGGGATATTTTTGCTGTTGAGGTAACGCTGGGTCGCTTTGAATAAATCTTCCAGCAGCTTGGCCTTCCACGCATTCCAGACCTTGGGGCTGGTACCGCGAATATCCGCTACGGTGAGCAGATACAAAGCGCTGAGATGGCGTTGGTCGCCCACCATGGCAGCAAATTCTTCCACCACTTCCGGGTCATAAACGTCGCGTTTTTGCGCGAATGACGACATCACCAGATGCTGACGTACCAGCCACGGAATCAGTTTGACGTCATCCGGATGCAGCGGGTGCGCGGCGCAGAAATCTGCGGCAATTTTTTCACCCAAAGTGGAGTGATCTCCACCGCGGCCTTTGCCGATATCGTGGAACAGCGCGGCCAGATATAGCGCTTCGGGCCGATCAAATTCGGCAATCAACCGCGAGCAAAACGGATATTCGTGGGTGAACGCCGCGACCGCAAAACGGCGCACATTGCGCAACACCATCAGGGTGTGTTCATCCACCGTATAGACGTGAAACAGGTCGTGCTGCATGCGCCCGACAATGTCGCCAAATTGCGGAATGTAACGACCCAGCACGCCGTACTGATTCATGCGCCGCAAAATGCGCGTCAAACCTGCCGGTTGCCGGAAAAGGTCGATAAACAATTGCTTGTTACGCGGATTGGTGCGGAAATTGTCATCAATCAGTGAGCGGGCGTGCCACAACGCTCGCAAGGTCTCTGGAGCAATATCGGCGGCATAGTTTTCTTGCTCGAACACCAGGAACAATTCAAGAATGGCAGACGGGTCTTGCTCGAACACGGTCGGATGGGTGATTTCCAGCACCGGTCCGCGCAGCTGAAAGCGTTCGTTGATCGGGGTGATTTCCACGCCAATCTGCGAAAAAATCCGTTTACGCAATGCCTGGACCAGCAATGGCGTGAGCTGGCTGACCACACGCGCTGCCAGATAATACTGCGCCATCAACTGTTCACTGGCCCGCTGCCGGTTGTTGTCGACATAGCCAAAATCTGCAGCCAGCGGGTTTTGGTAGTCGAACAGGATGCGGTCTTCGTGGCGCTTGGCAGTCCAGTGCAACTGGATGCGAATGCAGCGCAAAACCCGCTCCGCGTGGCGCAATTTCTGACTTTCTTCGCGGGTGAGCATGCCCATGGCGGCCAGCTTGCGCCAGTTGTTGCCCAGGCCCAATGCCGCGGCAATCCAGCCAATCAGATGTAGATCGCGCAGGCCACCCGGCGCTTCTTTAATGTTGGGCTCCAACTTGTAGGTCGCACTCAGGAAGCGACCGTATCGCGCCTGTTGTTCCAGCAATTTGGCGTCAAAGAACTCTTTCGGGTCGATGTGTCGGTAAACGGTTTCGCGAAAGCGGGCAAAACGTTGTTGATCGCCCGTCAGGCAACGCGATTCCAGCAACGCCGTTTGCACGGTAATGTCTTTTTCCGCTTCAGCCAGACAATCAGCCATGGTGCGCACGCTGTGGCCCACTTCCAGTCCGATATCCCACAACTCCCCGACAAACACCTCCAGCTTTTCCAGCAAGGCGGGTGACGGTTGATCCGGCAATAGAATCAGCAGATCAATATCAGAGTACGGATACAACTCGCCACGACCATAGCCGCCGACGGCCACCAGCAGCACTTGCCCAGGGAACTGGTGCCTGTCCCACAACTCGATCAGCGTGCGATCAGTCAGATGCGCCAAGGCTTGCAGCAATGGCGCGGCCTTGGACGGGTCGCTGAACTTGCGCCGCAACTCAGCTTTCTGGGCGGCGTGATACTCACGCAGGGCAACGACGGAGCGCAGGGCAGTCATGGCAGGTTGGGGTTCCGGTTTAGCCAAGCAGGTACTGGGCAGGTTTGGCTTGTACGCCAGCCGATGTGGTCAGGATCTCATAACCGGTTTCGGTCACCAGCACGGTGTGTTCCCACTGGGCCGAGAGCGAGCGGTCTTTGGTAACGATGGTCCAGCCGTCGGGCATGGAACGGATTTCACGTTTACCAGCGTTGATCATCGGTTCCACGGTGAAGATCATGCCCGGCTTCAGTTCGATACCGGTGCCCGCCTTGCCGTAGTGCAGCACTTGCGGGTCTTCATGGAAATGGTCGCCAATGCCGTGGCCGCAGAACTCACGCACCACCGAATAACCGGCTTTTTCGGCGTATTTCTGGATGGCCTCGCCAATGTCGCCCAGATGTGCACCTGGCTTGATCTGCTCGATACCGATCCACATGCAGTCAAAAGTGACCTGGGCCAGCCGTTTGGCATGCGCGGGCACTTTGTCACCAACCATGAACATGCGGCTGTTGTCGCCGTGATAGCCATCTTTGATCACGGTGACGTCGATGTTGACCGTATCGCCATCCTTCAACGGTTTGTCGTTGGGAATGCCGTGGCAGATCACGTTATTGATCGAGGTGCAGATCGACTTCGGGTAGGGCGTATACCCCGGAGGCTGATAATGCAGCGGCGCCGGAATGGTGTGCTGCACGTTCACCATGTAATCGTGGCACAGACGGTCCAGTTCTTCGGTGGTCACGCCGGGTTTGACGTATGGGGTAATGAAGTCGAGCAGTTCCGCGCCCAGCCGGCCGGCTACACGCATTTTTTCGATTTCTTCCGGTGTTCTGATAGAAACTGACATTTTGATTTTCCCACGGCCTGGTTAGCCGGATCGCGCAAATGACAAGAGAGGCGATTGCCTCTCTGTGCCTTAACATTTGAAAAGCAAGACGTATCTTACCGCCGGGCAGGCTCTGGCAGCACGATGTTCACTTCCAGTACTTCGAAATCATCTTTCTTTTCGAGTTGTACTTTAATGTCATCGGGATTAATCGCCACATATTTGGAAATGACGGCGATCAGCTCTTTTTGCAACTGCGGCAGGTAATCCGGCGCGTCGCGACCAGCGCGTTCGTGCGCCAGAATGATCTGCAAGCGCTCGCGGGCCACGTTGGCGGTTTTTTTCTTCTCGCCAAAGAAATAACTCAATATGGACATGACTTAACCTCCGAGCAGCCGCTTCCAGAACGGCTGTTTCGGTACTTCGACAAAACGCAGGGGCTTTTCTTCACCGAGGAAACGGGATACGACATCTTTGTATGCCTCCGAGACATCCGAGCCTTCGTTATGAATGGCTGGCGTGCCCGAGTTGGAGGCCTGCAAAACGGCTTCGGACTCTGGAATCACACCAATCAGCGGGATGCGCAACAGATGCTGGACATCATCCAGCGACAGCATTTCGCCCGTGTCGACGCGCTTGGGTGAATAACGGGTAATCAGCAAATGGGTTTTGACCGAGCCACCTTCTTCGGCTTTCTTCGACTTTGCGTCCAGAATGCCGATGATGCGGTCAGAGTCACGTACCGATGAGACTTCCGGATTGGTGGTCACAATGGCTTCGTCGGCAAAATACAGCGCCAGGAAAGCCCCGGTTTCGATACCGGCCGGGCTGTCACACACAATGTAGTCAAAACCGTCGTGAACCAGGTCTTTCAGGACCTTTTCGACGCCTTCTTTGGACAGCGCGTCTTTATCACGAGTTTGGGAAGCGGGCAGGATGTACAGGTTGTCGCAGTTTTTGTCTTTGATCAGCGCCTGACGCAGCGAAGCTTCGCCCTGAATCACGTTCACAAAGTCGTATACCACGCGACGCTCGCAACCCATGATCAGGTCCAGATTGCGCAAACCCACATCGAAATCGATTACCGCAGTCTTGAAACCGCGCAGCGCGAGCCCGGAGGCGAAGCTGGCACTGGTAGTGGTCTTGCCCACGCCACCTTTGCCGGAGGTGACAACAATGATTTTGGCCACAAAAAATCCCCTGTTAGTCTGGATTCGGTCAGTGATTCAGTCGGTTATCCAACTGTCTATGTATAAGGCTAATTCGGGCAGCTGTTTACAAACTCAGCGCTTCGATAACCAGCTTGTCTTCGTTTAGCAACACTTGCGCGGGCTTGGATTTCACCGAGGCGGGCAGGGACTCTTCCAGCGTGCGATACACGCCGGCGATCGACACCAGTTCGGCTTCCATGCAAGTGGTAAAAATTCGGGCATTCACGTCACCGCGGGCGCCAGCCAGAGCGCGGCCGCGTAGCGGTGCATAAACGTGGATATGGCCATCAGCAATGACTTCGGCGCCATTTGAAACCAGTGCCAGCACCACCAGATCAGCGCCTTTGGCGTAAACCTGCTGGCCGGTACGCACCGGCTTGGTGATCACCATGGTCGGGATACGTTCGGCCACTACAACCGGAGCCGGTGCGGCAGGCGCACTGACGGTTGCGGCGGAGACCGTTTCATCGGCCAGCACTACCAGCCCGGCTTCTTGCGCAGCCTGCTGTTGCGCGTCGTTGCCACCGTAGGCCCCAATCGGCTTCAGGCCAAATTGGCACAGCAGATTGACAATGCTGCTGATTTCCAGCGCGCTGGGGCATTGGGGTAACTGATTGAAATTGATAGCGACCTGATCGCCGGTCAGCATGTGCTCGCGACCACCCAGCTTTTCTTGCAACGCAGCTTCAAGCGCGGTGGTGTCGGCGGTGGCGGGAACAAAGGTAAGCAGCTTGAGCCCGATGCTTTTGAATTCGAAGGCGGTAGCGTCAGTACGGGATCGGGACATGGGAAGGGCTGCGGGCCAGACGTTCAAAGGCGAGAGTGTACCGTCTCCCCGCCTGCGGCGGAAGTTATCCACACCATTGAGCGGCGAAACGTTGTCATTTGTTGAAAGCCGGGCGTCTGGTGCGGAAAGTGCGTTGCTGACGGTTACTCCAGCGCCGGAGATAACGCGATGAACCGGCGCACCGCAAAACTAGTAGCAACGCCGTTTCAAGCCGGTCTTCAGCATGATCGTCGTGGCCAGTTCTTCAATAGACAAGCGGGTGGTATTCAGAAACGGAATGTTTTCGTGCTGCATCAGACTTTCGGCCAGCACCACTTCTTGTTCGCAAGTGCGTAACAAGGCGTATTGGCTATCGGGCTTGCGCGACTGGCGAATCTGCGAGAGGCGGCCCGGATCAATACTGATGCCAAACAACTTGCTGCGATGCGCTTGCAAGGGTTTGGGCAGTTTGTGATCGGCAAAGTCTTCTGGTGTGAATGGATAGTTGGCCGCCTTGATGCCATATTGCAGTGCCAGATACAGGCAGGTTGGCGTTTTGCCGGAACGCGAAACGCCGACCAGGATTACATCAGCATCTTGCAGGTTGCGGGCCATGCCGCCGTCGTCGTGCGTGGTGGCGTAGTTCACCGCGTCGATACGGTGTTTGTACTCTTCAAAATTGGTGATCGCATGCACCTTGCCAGAGGTGTGCGAGGACTGGCGCTGCAGTTCTTTCTCCAGCGGGCCAATAAACGTCTCGAAGAAGTCCATAGTCAGGGCTTCCTCAATCACAAACAATTTGCGCAGGCTTTCACTGATCAGCGTGCAGAAGACTATCGGCCGGCATTGGTCGGCGGCGGCCTGCGCGCGGATTTGTGCTACAGCTTGCAGGGCTTTTTCTTCGCTATCGATGTACGGCAGCACAATGCGGCGAAAGGTCACGTCGTCAAACTGTGTGATCAGGCTGTGACCAAGCATTTCGGCGGTAATGGCAGTGCGGCCGGAAACGAAGAAAGCAGTACGAAGCATTGCTGGATACTCCAGCCCGACAAGTCGGGGTTTGACGTCAAGGGCGCCAGAGCGCCGGCTAAAACACCAGGTTAGAAGGTGCGCCGAACCAGTCCGGTGCGATGCATGATGGTCGTGGCCAGTTCTTCAATCGAGCGGGTGGTTGAACTCAGATAAGGCACGCCGACATGGCGCATCAGCGCTTCGGCCTCCGAAATTTCGAACTGGCAATTATCCAGCGCTGCGTAGCGGCTGCCGGGTTTGCGCTCCTCGCGGATTTGCGCCAGTCGGTCAGCATCGATGGTCAGTCCAAACATTTTGGTGCGATACGGCAACAACAAGCGCGGCAGGGTGTGCGCTCCGAAGTCTTCCGGGGTGAGTGGGTAATTGGCGGCCTTGATGCCATATTGCAGTGCCAGATAAAGGCACGTGGGCGTTTTGGCCGAACGCGAAACACCAATCAGGATAATGTCCGCTTCATTCAAATCTCGCGGCATCACGCCATCGTCATGGCTGATGGCGAAATTCACCGCGTCAATCCGCGTTTTGTATTCTTCAAAATTGGAAATACCGTGAGAGCGGCCTACGGTATGTGAAGATTCACGGCCTAATTCACGTTCCAGTGGATTAATGAATATTTCAAAAAAATCCAGCGTCAGTGCTTGTTCGACGTGAATGATTCGTCGCAACGTTTCATCAACCATGGTTGAAAAAACCAGGGGCCGACATTGATCGGCAGCAGCCTGTTCCCGAATGCGGTTGGCCGCTTCCTGCGCTTTCTCTGGGGTATCGATAAACGGCAAGGCAATGCGGCGAAAATTCACGTCATCGAATTGGGTCAACAAAGAGTGGCCCAGCATTTCCGCCGTGATCCCGGTGCGGTCAGAGACGAAAAAGGCGGTACGCGGCATTGTCAGCAACTCCAGGAAACCAGCACGGTTCGAAAGATAAATTTATCTAGCATAAAGTAGTTCATTCATGCGGGTATTGCCGAAACCCCGTAAGGCATCGTTTGCGCGACAGATGACTTGCCATTATTGCAATTGACACTAATCATTGTGATCGAATGCCACGCCTGCCAGATCAGTAAACCCGATAAAAATCAGACCATTGGTGGCTGTTGGGACTTTCCCGATCCGGGATTTTCCCGTAATGGTTATCGCCACTATGCGATCCGCGTTCCCAGCCTAGAATGAAGGCCATCCATTCCGCAACGCAACATTTTGACGAGGTCCGCTGATGAATACCACTGTGAACCACGACCCCGCTGCTGCTGGTCAAGCGCTGGTGATAGATTTCACCCAGTTGCGCATGCACCAGGTTGAGCAAGTGGGCGGCAAAAACGCATCACTGGGCGAGATGATCTCCCAATTGGCCGAACAAGGCGTGCGTGTACCAGGGGGCTTTGCCACCACAGCGGATGCGTATCGGCAGTTTCTGGCACATGAAAGTCTGGCTGACCGCATCGACGGCGCGCTGCACGGGCTGGATGTGGATGATGTCAAAGCACTGGCGCAAGTAGGCAAACAAATCCGTGAGTGGATTGTTGCCACGCCGTTCCCCAAAGCGCTGGAAACAGAAATCGCCGCGCATTATCAATTGCTGGGCGACAACGTGACTGTAGCTGTGCGCTCGTCAGCAACCGCCGAAGATTTGCCGGATGCCTCATTTGCTGGCCAGCAAGAAACCTTCCTCAATATTCAGGGCTTTGAAAATATCCTGCATGCCATCAAGGAAGTGTTCGCCTCGCTCTACAACGACCGGGCGATTTCCTACCGCGTGCACAAAGGGTTCGATCACAAGCTGGTCGCGTTGTCGGCTGGTATTCAGCGCATGGTGCGCTCCGACAAGGGCGCCGCCGGGGTGATGTTCTCGATTGATACCGAAACCGGTTTTGATCAGGTGGTGTTTGTGACTGCCTCGTATGGTCTGGGCGAAACGGTGGTGCAAGGCGCGGTCAACCCCGATGAGTTCTACGTGCACAAGCCCACGCTGGTTGGTGGTCGGCCAGCGATTGTGCGCAAGCATCTGGGCGGCAAAGCCATCAAGATGGAATTCAATACCGAAAGCGTGGCAGGCAAGTCGGTACGCACGGTAGAGGTTGATCCGGCTGAGCGTCGCCAGTTCTCGATCAGCGATGCCGAGGTGGAAGAACTCGCCCGTTACGCGTTGATTATTGAGAAACACTACCAGCGCCCGATGGATATCGAGTGGGGTCGCGACGGCATCGACGGCAAGTTGTACATCCTGCAAGCGCGTCCGGAAACCGTGAAGTCGCAAGAAAGCGCAACCGATAAACTGACCAAGTTCCGCATGCAGGAACGCAGCACGGTACTGACCGAAGGTCGCGCCATTGGCCAGAAGATTGGTGCGGGCAAGGTACGCATTATTCGCGACGTTTCCGAGATGGATCGCGTAGCACCGGGCGATGTGCTGGTGTCTGACATGACCGACCCGGATTGGGAACCAGTCATGAAACGCGCGGCAGCGATTGTGACCAATCGCGGTGGACGGACCTGCCACGCCGCCATTATTGCGCGTGAGTTGGGCATTCCGGCCGTGGTCGGTTGCGGCGATGCGACGCGCGTTTTGCGCGAAGGCGATGAAGTCACGGTGTCTTGTGCCGAAGGCGATACCGGCAATGTCTACCAGGGCATTCTCAAGTTCGAACGCGTGGACGTCTCGCTGGCCAAAATGCCGGAATCCCCGGTCAAGCTGATGATGAATGTCGGCAACCCCGAACTGGCATTCGAGTTCTGTCAGTTGCCGAACGAAGGTGTGGGTTTGGCACGGCTGGAGTTCATCATCAACCGCATGATCGGTGTGCACCCGAAAGCGCTGCTGGCCTATCCGAATCTGCCGCCAGAACTCAAAACTCAGGTAGAAGACCGTATTGCGGGCTATCGCTCGGCAGTGGATTTCTATGTCGACAAGATCGCCGAAGGTATCGCCACGCTGGCCGCCGCCTTCTGGCCGCGCAAGGTGATCGTGCGCTTGTCGGACTTCAAGTCCAACGAATACGCCAACCTGATTGGCGGGCCGCAGTACGAGCCGCATGAAGAAAATCCGATGCTGGGTTTCCGTGGTGCCTCGCGCTATATCGATCCATCTTTCCGCGATTGTTTTGAACTGGAATGCCGCGCCGCGAAGAAAGTGCGTGACGTGATGGGTTTGACCAACGTCGAGCTGATGATTCCGTTCGTGCGCACGCTGAAAGAGGCGGAAAAGGTCATTGATCTGCTGGCGGAAAACGGCCTCAAGCGTGGCGAGAACGGCTTGCGCGTCATCATGATGTGCGAGATTCCATCCAATGCGGTGCTGGCGGATCGCTTCCTTGATTATTTCGACGGGTTCTCGATTGGCTCCAACGACATGACCCAATTGACGCTAGGGATTGACCGCGATTCGGGCGGCCCGGTTTCGGCCTCGTTTGACGAACGCAACGACGCCGTCAAAGCGATGCTGAGTATGGCCATCAAGGCCTGCAAGGCGCGCGGCAAGTACGTCGGCATCTGCGGGCAAGGCCCGTCTGATCATCCGGATCTGGCGCAGTGGTTGGTGGAAGAGGGTATCGAAACCATCTCGCTGAACCCGGATACGGTCATAGAAACCTGGTTGTTCCTGGCCGGTGAAACTGTACAGACTCACTAATCTGCTGGCTTGGTCACAAAAAACGGAGGCGCTGGGTGGCCTCCGTTTTATTTTTGTGGTTTTTGCTTTGGATCATGCCGGTTAGAATGCAAAGCATCGTCTGGCAGCGTGTGCCACTTTGACCCATCGAGTTAAGCGAAAGGAACTGCAATGTCTTTTACCCGTGCCGATTTTGACCAATACATGGTACCCAACTACTCGCCCGCCGCGTTCGTGCCAGTGCGTGGCGAGGGAAGTCGCGTATGGGATCAGGAAGGCCGTGAATACATCGACTTTGGCGGTGGCATTGCGGTGAACTCGCTGGGGCATTGCCATCCGGCGCTGGTCAAAGCGTTGACCGAGCAAGGCAACAAGCTATGGCATTTGTCCAATGTGTTCACCAATGAGCCCGCGCTGGCGCTGGCCAAAAAGCTGATCGAACACACTTTTGCCGAGCGCGTATTCTTTTGCAATTCCGGTGCCGAAGCCAACGAAGCTGCGCTCAAGCTGGCACGTCGGGCGAGCATCGAGCAGTTTGGCGAAAACAAACATAAAGTGCTGGCCGCGCTCAATTCTTTCCACGGTCGCACTTTCTTTACCGTGTGCGTGGGCGGGCAAGCCAAATATTCAGATGGTTTCGGCCCTCGGCCCGCCGGGATCGAACACTTTGAATACAACAATCTGGAATCGCTCAAAGCGCTGATCGATGACGACACCGCGTGCGTGATTGTTGAGCCGATTCAGGGTGAAGGCGGCGTCACCCCGGCAACGCAAGCATTCTTGCAAGGCGTGCGTGAACTGTGTGACCAACACAATGCCATCCTGATCTTTGATGAAGTGCAGAGCGGCAATGGCCGTTCCGGCAGCTTGTACGCATATCAGGACTTTGGCGTAACGCCAGACATTCTCTCCACGGCCAAAGGTCTTGGCGGCGGCTTCCCGGTGGGCGCCATGCTGACTACGGAAAAACTGGCAAAGCATCTGGCGGTAGGCACCCACGGCACTACTTATGGTGGCAATCCGCTGGCGTGTGCGGTGGCTGGCGCAGTGCTGGATGTGATTACCGATCCGGCTGTATTGGCTGGCGTTAAAGCCAAAGCCGAGCGCATTCGTTCCCGTTTGTTGGCCATTTCTGCCAAATACCCGGTATTCCAGGAAGTGCGCGGCATGGGCTTGCTGATCGGTGCAGAACTGAATGACCGCTACAAAGGTCGTGCTCGCGATGTGCTGGCTCTTGCTACGCAAGAAGGTGCAATGATCCTGATGGCGGGGCCAGATGTGCTGCGTTTCGCACCATCGCTGGTGATGCCGGATGCGGATATTGACGAAGGTTTGAATCGCTTTGAAAAGGCAATCGCCAAGCTGGTGGCATAAGGCGTCTTTTGCCAGTCCCATAAAAAAACCGCCCCTGTGGGCGGTTTTTTTATGGGTGACACACTCGTCATTCCATCGTGCTGGAGTTCCAGTACGCCTGCTTGATATACGGCTGGGTCGAAAGCCGCTGGGCAATTTTCTCCAGTTGGGCGGAATTGGCTGATGTCGCCAGCAACGTGGCGGTCAGTTCGACATCGTCATCGCCGAATGGCTCGATATCCATATCGCTGAGCGGATATTGCGCTTGATCCAGCAAAGCATCGATCAAGGCCAGCGCATGTTTTTGCTGGTCGCCATCGACCACCACATGCAACTGCCAGGTAACTTCACTGCTGCTATCGCTAATCGGTTGCCGGTTGATGGCGTTAACCAGCGGGCGCAGCAGTGTGTTGGCGGCCAGCACCAGCAAAGCGGTGAGGATGGCGGCATCCAGTTGCCGGGCACCGGCGGCGGCACCTGCCGCAGCCGAGCCCCAGAGCGTAGCGGCCGTGTTCAGGCCGCGCACGTTCAGACCTTCTTTCATGATGGCGCCTGCGCCCAGAAAACCGACGCCAGACACCACGTACGCCACGACGCGGATGGCGCCGCCCGCACCATCCAGCCGGAAAGCCATATCGACGAAGGCCGCAGCGCCAACGGCCACCAGCGTGTTCGTGCGTAAACCCGCAGTGCGCTGGCGGAACTGGCGTTCGTAGCCAATGATGGTGCCCAGAATAAACGCCACGACGAGCGCAACAATGGATTGGGCGAAATGCGGTAGATCAAAAGTGAAAACACTGAACATGGGTTCTCCTTGCCGTGGTCTGCGCACCATACGCACCGAGCACGACAAAATTGCGACGGCACTTTCAGTCAGCCCGAATGGACAATCCATTCAGTATGAGAAAGTGCGTTGAGCAAAGCAGGTGATTTACATCATCTGCCATGATTAACATTTAAATCGCAATGCGCTGATAGATAAGCGCGCAAGAACTAGCAGAGCGCACCGTCTCGCCGGGCGGCGGGACGATGACCAGAATTGGGCAGGGTCCAGCCGGATCAGCTAACAGGCAAAGCGAAACCGGAAAATATCTGGATATCCAAAGGGGTAGCCCCGAAAAGGAAAACGGCGCGATGGTAAATTCGCGCCGTACTGGCTGTCAACCTTGCTGGGGCAGATTGGTTATCCGACCCGCCGCAGCAAGGGATTATTGAATGAACTTGCTGGCGATCCAGAACAGACCTGCCGCCAGGCCCATTGCTGCGGGCAGCGTCAGTACCCAGGCCAGCAGGATGTTACGGATGGTCGAGCCCTGCAGGCCGGAGCGATTGGCCAGCATGGTGCCCGCTACGCCAGAAGACAGCACATGCGTGGTCGATACGGGTAGACCGAAAATATTGGCAATGCCAATTGATACCGCGGCGGTAATCTGCGCCGACATACCCTGAGCGTAAGTCATGCCTTGTTTGCCGATCTTCTCGCCCACGGTCTGCACCACGCGACGCCAGCCGATCATTGTGCCGACGCCCAGCGCCATGGCCACGGCCAGAATTACCCAGTAGGGCGAGTATTCGGTGGTCGCTGTCAGGTCTTTACGCAACTTTGAGAGGTCTGATTTTTCTGCCGAATCAATGCTTTTCATCGAGCCGACTTTCTTGGCGGTATCGTCCAGACAAAGCAAATTACGGCGCACGCGGTTGCGTGCTTCCGGCGTGATGTCACGATAAGATTGCACGCTGTCGAGCGTGGACAGCAGATCGGCAATCATCGGCTCGGTCATTTGCGGATCACATTTGTACTTGGCCGGCAGCTCGGCAGCAGGGGCTTTGCCTAACGCCAGATATTCGCCCAGCGATGCGTTATTGCGCTGATAGAACTGACGCAAGTGAATGGATGCATCGCGTGTGCGTTCAATCTGGTAAGCCGTGGCATCCAGATCAACCACAAACTTGGCGGGCACGATGCCGATCAGCACCAACATGATCAAGCCAATGCCTTTCTGGCCGTCATTGGAACCGTGAGCAAAACTGACCGCCAGCGCCGAAACCACCAGTACCAGACGAGTCCAGAACGGCGGATGCTTTTTGCCGTCAACCAGTTTGCGTTGCTCCGGATTCTTGTGCATGCCCGATAAGGGGCGCAGTTTTTTCAGAATAATCAACAACAAACCGGCAATCACCACACCCACAATCGGCGAAATGATCAGCGACAGGCCGATTTCCACGACCTTGCCCCAATTGATGCCGTCATGAATCGAGGTATTCGTCAGCACCGCGTTGGTCAGACCTACGCCGAGGATCGAACCGATGAGGGTGTGCGAACTGGAGGCCGGCAAGCCCAGATACCAGGTGCCCAGGTTCCACAAAATGGCCGACGCCAGCAGGGCGAACACCATCACCAAACCGTGGCTGGTGCTCACGTTGATCAGCAAATCAACCGGCAGCAAATGGACGATGGCATAAGCCACACCCAAACCGCCGAGCAGCACACCGCCGAAATTGAAAATACCGGACAAGACCACCGCCAGATGTGGCGGCATGGATTTGGTATAGATCACGGTAGCCACCGCATTGGCGGTGTCATGAAAGCCGTTAATGAATTCGAAAGTCAGGACAAACAACAGCGCCAGCGCAAGGCTGATCGCCACATGAACCGGAATACCGCTAAAAAGATCGGGCATCAGAAGGAGGGGCTTGAAGGCAGGATGGGCCGGATTATCTCAGAATCCGGCCCCGATGAGTGACGTACATTACTAAATATATTGCGCAATTATGACGAACAAGAGACCGATAAGCTGGCCGCCCAGTCCGGCGGCGCGGCGGCATAGTCAGCATATTCAGGTTGTTCAGCGAAAGGTTGGGACAAGCAATCGTGCAGGCGCTGCATCTCGCTGAAGTCGCCTTGTTGGGCTTTGCGGATGGCGATTTCGGCCAGGTGATTGCGCAAAATGTACTTCGGATTGGCCGCGCGGGCGCGTTCCTGAATGACTGCAACCGCATCGCCCGTGGCTGCTACCCGCTCGCGATAGTCAGTTAGCCACTGGTCAAAGGCTTCGCGATCCACAAAGCGATCACGCAACGCCGGGCATGGGTGCGCATCCTGCAATCCCAGGGATGCCAGGTCACGCCAGAAGTTGGTCCAGTCGGTGCGCCCGGCTTGCAGCAGATTAAACAGCGTGGTCAACAAACCCCAATCTTCATCGCGCCAGTCCGGCAAGCCCAGCTTGGACTGAAATTGTGCGGCAAAGGCGGTTTCGAACAGGTCTTGAAAAGTATGCAAAGCAGCGATGGCTGCTTCGCGATCCAGCAACGGCAATAACGCCTGAGCCAGCGTCTGCAGATTCCATAAAGCGATTTGTGGCTGCTGGTTATAAGCGTAGCGGCCACTTTCATCGGAATGATTGCAGATATGGCCCGCGTCAAAGCCGTCCATAAAGCCAAATGGGCCGTAATCCAGGGTCAGACCAAGAATCGACATATTGTCGGTATTCATTACGCCATGACAAAAGCCGACTGCTTGCCAATGCGCCAGCAAGGTGGCGGTACGGGCAATCACGACTTCCAGCAGTGCCAACGCAGGCGAGGCCGCGTCTGCGCATTCTGGATAGAAATGTTCGATGGTCCAGTCGACCAGTGTGCGCAACCCTTCATGATCGCCGTGATGGCAATAGAATTCGAAATGACCGAAACGCACGAAGGTGGGGGCGACGCGTGCCACCACGGCGGCGGTTTCCCGGGTCTCGCGCCAGATGGCTTCGGGCGATGCCGTCATCGCCAACGCCCGGGTAGTGGGAATGCCCAAGCCGTACATGGCTTCAGAGCACAGGTATTCGCGAATGCTGGAACGCAAAACCGCGCGGCCATCGGCGCGCCGGGACCACGGCGTAGGGCCGGCGCCTTTAAGCTGGATTTCTTGCACAATGCCATTGCGGTCTTTGACTTCCGCAATCAGAATCGCCCGCCCATCGCCCAATTGCTGAACGTAAACCCCGAACTGATGCCCGCAGTACACGCTGGCCAGTGGCTCGCTACCAGGAATCAGTAAATTGCCGGTCAGGTAGTCCGTTAATCCGACATGTGCGTTTGTATCAGGATCAAGTCCCAGTTGTGCGGCCAGCGGCGCGTTCCAGATTGCCAGAACCGGCTCGGCTAATGGCGTGGGTGCAACCTTGGCGAAAAAGCGCTCCGGCAAGAGCTGGAAGCGGGGAGTTAGCGCAAGTCGGGCAAAAGTGTCGTTCACGTTTTACAATCCAGTGTTTGTCGGATGTGTCCGGCATGTATCCGGTTTAATTGTTGAGTTGTTTTGTCGGGTATTATATCACCCAAAACGACCAAGCCATCCCAGGAGAGGTGTGCGTTGAGCGAGAAAGCACCGGTCACCGCGGCGATTCGCATGCTGCGCCAGCATAAAGCGTCTTATACCGAGCACTTATACGACTACGAAGAAAAAGGCGGCACGACAGTCTCGGCCCGTGAATTGGGCGTGCCAGAACACGCCGTCATCAAAACCTTGATCATGGAAGACGAAGCAAAGCAGCCCATGGTGGTGTTGATGCATGGCGATTGCGAAGTCTCTACCAAAAATCTGGCGCGGCTACTGCACAAGAAAACCATCCACCCCTGTTCGCCGGATATCGCCAACAAGCATTCGGGATATATGGTGGGCGGGACATCGCCGTTTGGCACGCGCAAGCCGATGCCGGTGTACATGGAAAGCAGCATTTTGGCGCTGGAACGAATTTATCTGAATGGCGGAAAACGCGGATTTCTGGTGGGAATTGCGCCTGCCGTTGCCCAAGACATTTTGCAGCCCGTACTGGTCGATGTGGCCATCGCCCGTGGCGAAAGCCACTAAGACCAGCAAACGCCGGAACGCATCCGGCAAGCACATTCCAGCTTAAGGAATGGCTAATAAGCACAGAACATAATCTCACTTTTTCAGCAAAGGCATCAGCATGGGGCATCGCTTAAGCAAGATCACCACTCGCACCGGAGACGACGGCAGCACCGGACTGGGGGATGGCTCCCGTGTTGCCAAGGATCACCTGCGCATTCATGTGCTGGGAGAGGTGGATGAGCTGAATTCGCAAATTGGGGTAGTGCTAGCGGAGGATTTGCCGGCTATTGCCAGCGAGTGCCTGGTGCTGGTGCAGCATGACTTGTTCGATCTGGGGGGCGAGTTGTGCATACCCGGTCGCGTCGCCTTGGGCGAAGCGCATCTATTGCGGCTGGAAGAGGCCGTCGAACAGTTCAACTCACAGCTATCGCCACTCAAGGAATTCATCCTGCCGGGTGGTACGCGCGCAGCGGCAGCCTTGCATGTTGCCCGCTGCATTGCTCGCCGCGCTGAGCGAGCACTGGTTACGCTGCGGGCCGCCGAGGAGGGTATCTCGGAGAACTCGCTGCGATATCTGAACCGATTGTCGGACCTGCTGTTTGTGATGGCACGCATTGCCAACCAGCACGGCGGCACCGGTGACGTGCTGTGGCAGCCGGGCCTTAATGCTCAGGCCATGGACTGATCCCTTGTACCCATTCATGATTTTCTTTTGTCCTGGTCCGCTGCATGCGTGATTTGAATCTTTCGTCTTTACGCTCGGCGGGCGACGCAGCGCATCGCCTACCCATTGTGTCCGGTCTGGTGCTGTTGGCATTTGTATTGGCCTGGCTATTGCCTGGTCTGGTGGGGCATGAACCCTGGAAACCTGACGAGGGCTACACCTTTGGTCTGGTTGAAAATATCGTCAAAACCGGTGACTGGGTTGTGCCAACGCTGGCCGGTGAGCCTTTCATGGAAAAGCCGCCCATTTTCTTTGTGACGGCGGCGTATTTCTTGCAAGCGTTTGGCGGCTGGATGCCGCTACACGATGCGGCTCGTCTGGCTTCGGGCTTCTGGCTGGTGATCGCCATGGTCGGGATCGCACTGGCGACACGGCAGATGTTTGGCAAAGGCTCCGGGCGCTGGGCCATCTTTTTGTTGCTCGGCTGCATTGGTTTGCCATTGCGTGCGCACCAACTCATTACTGATACCGCGCTGTTCGCGGGCGTGGCATGGGGCATCTGCGGGCTGACCTATGCCCTGAGTCGGCCAATCTGGGGTGGCATCATGTTGGGGCTGGGCGGTACGGTCTCATTCCTGTCCAAAGGGCTGCTCGGGCCGGGATGTCTCGGGCTTACCGCAATTTTGCTACCGGTGTTGCTGCCCGCTTTTCGTAATTCGCGCTATGCCAAAGCGATTGTATTAAGCGTGATTGTGGGTGCGCCGTTGCCGGTGCTGTGGATGTTTCGGCTGTATACCCGTAATCCCGAACTGTTCCAGGTCTGGTTTCGCATCAACAACTTTGGCCGCTTTAATGGCACGGCCCACCTTGGCCCGGCGGCCACACCTTTCTTTTATCTCAAGACGTTGCCTTGGTATGCCTTTCCCGCCTTACCGCTGACATTGTGGGGGTTCTGGCGTGCATCTCGCGGCGCGGTTCATCTGGATGCCGTCAAAGTTGCGCCAGCGGTACTGTGCTTTCTGGTGAGCTTTGGCGTGCTGGTGATCGCATCCGATGCCCGCGAGCTGTACGCCATGCCGTTACTGGCGCCGTTGGCCATGCTGGGGGTGGCCGGTCTGGTGGAATATCGCGAGCCTGATCGTGGCTGGAGCGCTATCTCGATTCTGGTCACGGTACTTGCGTTGATACTGATGGGTTTGCTGCTAACGACTGGCTATGCCTTGTCGACAGGCGAGCCTCACGCCTTGACGACGCTGCTGACGCATCGTTTGTTTGTAGGCTGGATGCCTGCCTGGCACCCCGCCAACTGGGTGGCGTACGGCGCATTGCTGCTGGTGATCGTCATGCTTTGGCGCCGTGTGCCGCGTGGCCTGCCTGCGGGCTTCGTCTGGCGGTGGTCGTTGCTGATTGTGATGACGTGGGGCGGGATTGCAACGCTGTGGTTGCCCGCGCTCGATTTTGGCATGCGTTACCGCGAAGTGTTCATGACACTCAAGCCCGAATTATCAAGGTTGAACGATAAAGGCGAGTGCGTGGCCAGCTTGTGGCTGGGCGAGCCGCAGCGTGCCTTGCTCGATTACTACACGCATTACCGTACCTTGCGGCTGGAATCCTCGGCGGCGGGCTGGTCATGCCATTGGTTGCTGATCCAGAGCCGCCATGATCAATTGCCGGATGTCGCTCATGGTGTGCAACCTGCTTTTGTGGCGGCTCGCCCCGGCGACTTCAACGAGCGCTACATGCTGTTCCAGTTTCCGCAAACCATCCGCCAGATTTGGCCGGATGACGACATGCGGCCAGACCCGCGTGAAGCAAAGTAAAGCGTCAGTGGTGGTTGGCCTTGCTTGAGGCTGGGCAATAAAAAACGGGAGACCAGGTCTCCCGTTTTTTATTGCTGATTCATCACCTGGAAGGGCGATGAAACAGGCTTGATCAATCCACCAGTTCGCGTGCTGCGCCAACCTGGTCTTTGTACGCATCAAAGATACCTTTGAGCGAATCGGCCATGCTGGTGGTCGGCGCCCAGTTCAGATCTGCCTTGGTGTTGTCGATCTTCGGTACGCGGTTTTGGACGTCCTGGTAACCCTTGCCGTAGTACTCAGCGGAGGTGGTTTCCACAACGTTGACCTTGGCCACGCCATCGGCGTATTCCGGATATTGCTTGGCCAGGTCGATCATCATGCTGGCCAGATCACGCACCGAGTAGTTGTTGACCGGGTTGCCGATGTTGTAGATCTGACCGGAAGCGATGCCATCCTTGTTGTCGATGATCTTCATCAGCGCATCGATGCCATCGTCAATGTACGTGAAGGCACGTTTTTGATGGCCGCCATCCACCAGCTTGATGGTTTCGCCACGCACGATATGGCCCAGGAACTGGCTGATCACGCGGCTGGAACCTTCCTTGGTGGTGTGGATGCTGTCCAGACCAGCGCCGATCCAGTTGAACGGACGGAACAACGTGTAGTTCAGACCTTGTTCCATGCCATAAGCGTGAATCACGCGGTCCATCAGTTGCTTGGAGCAGGAGTAAATCCAGCGCGGCTTGTTGATCGGGCCACAGATCAGTTCCGAGTTGTCCGGATCGAATTCGTCGTCGTGACACATGCCGTACACCTCAGAGGTGGACGGGAACACCAGATGCTTTTTGTACTGCAAAGCCTGACGCACGATCGGCAGATTGGCTTCGAAGTCCAGTTCAAACACGCGCAGCGGGTTGTTCACATAAGTGGAAGGCGTTGCGATGGCCACCAGCGGCAGCACGACATCACACTTCTTCACGTGGTATTCGATCCATTCCTTGTTGATGGTGATATCACCTTCAAAGAAGTGGAAACGCTTGTGGTCGAGGAATTCACCAATCTTGTTGGTGAACATGTCCATGCCGAACACTTCCCAATCGGTTGTTTCCAGAATGCGCTTGGTCAGGTGGTGGCCGATGAAGCCATTCACGCCCAGAATCAGCACTTTTTTCATTCTCAATGTCCTTCTCAGGTGTAACCAATCAATTAAAAATCCAGCCGGGCTGCCAGACCCATTGGGGTCACAATCAATTCAGGCAAACCGGCGGCAACAAATCATGCACTCAGCAGCAGGGTGCGACCGGGAAAGCCGGACACCATCTGGGTGGTAAGCGGCTGGCCGTTCAATTCAGCTTCCAGAATCTGCAAAAAACCGCCTTGGGCCGTGGTGGCGATCAGCTTGTCGTGTTCGGCCATCAACGCGGCACGTGGTGCTTGCCCGGTGGCTTGCAAAATGCGCGTACGCCACAAAATCAGCCGACCCTGTGCGGTGTCGCAAAAAGCACCGGGATAAGGGTGGGTTACAGCTCGGACCAGATTATGAACCTGAGTGATCGACTGGCTCCAGTCGATTCGTCCGTCTTCGGCTTTGCGGCCGCCAAAATACGCTCCCAAGCTTAAGTCTTGCTGAACAAACTGCGCAGTGCCGTTCAACAAACCGGGCAGGGCACGATTCAGACAGATTTCAGCCGCTACAGTCACTTTCTCAAAGACTTCTTCAGCCGTGTCATCGGGCAGGATGGGGATAGCCTGTTGATCCACCAGCGGGCCGTTGTCTGGCTTGACGTTCATGACATGCAATGTCGCACCGGTTTCGGTCTCGCCCTTGATGATCGCCCAGTTTACCGGCACCCGGCCGCGATACTTGGGCAGCAGTGATCCATGCATGTTGAATGCGCCGTACTTCGCGGATTCCAGCAGCGTGGCCTTGAGCATGTTGCGGTAGTAGAACGAGAACAGAAAGTCCGGCTTCAGACCGGCAACACGCTGCTCCACTTCCGGCACATTGGGGTTTTCTGGTGTGATAAACGGAATGTCGTAATCTCGGCAAACCTGCGCCACCGAACCAAACCAGATGTTCTCGTTCGGGTTGTCTTCATGGGTTACTACCAGCGCGACGTCAACGCCTTGCGCCAGCAGCACCTTCAGGCAGCGCACGCCAACGTTGTGGTAGGCAAAAACAACGGCACGACTCATGACTCATCCTTTTGCTGCAAGATCGTGGTAATGAGGTAGCGCGGGCGCTGGCGTACTTCGTGATAAATACGACCAATGTATTCACCCAACAAGCCGATGCCGAACAGCGCAATACCGATCAGGAAGAAGGCAATGGCAAACAGAGTAAACAGACCGCCAACTTCCGGCCCGAAAAAAATACGGCGACCGATCAGCAGCAGCACCAACAGGCCCGACAGCAGCGAGATCACCATGCCCATCATCGAGAACGCCTGCAGTGGCACAATCGAAAAGCCCGTCATCAAGTCAAAGTTCAAGCGGATCAGGCTGTACAGCGAATATTTGGATTCACCCGCATGGCGCTCCTCGTGACCGACAATCACTTCGGTGGGGTTTTGCGAGAACGAATACGCCAGCGCCGGAATAAACGTATGCATTTCGGCGCACTGGTTAATCAACTGAATAATGCGGCGGTCATAGGCGCGCAGCATACAGCCCTGATCGGTCATTTTGATGCTGGTGAGCTTTTCGCGCAGGCCGTTCATCGCACGGCTGGCGATGTGACGCCACCAGGAATCATTGCGTTTACGGCGAATGGAACCCACGTAATCGTGGCCTTTGTCCATTTCAGCCAGCAAAGTGCCAACGTCTTCGGGCGGGTTCTGCAGATCGGCATCCATGGTCACAATGCGCAAACCGCGCGCATGTTCAAAGCCCGCCAGAATGGCCCGATGCTGGCCGAAATTGCCATTCAGCAATACGACGCGAGTGACATCAGGGCGCGTTTCAAACTGTGCGGACAGCACACCGGCCGAGCGGTCGCGGCTGCCGTCATTGACGAACAGCACTTCATAGGTTTTACCCAAGGCATCCATGGCCGGGTAAAGCCGGTCGAACAAGGCTTGCAGTCCAGCCTCTTCGTTGTAAACAGGGATAACAACCGTTACTTCTGGATGGCTCATGGTGATATTTTTTGTCGCTGATGAATGGGAAAAGCCGGGCGCTTGCGTCCGGCCAGATAATTCGATGTTGTTGTTATAACGTGGCGCGTCGGTCATTGGCGAACTCTCGTGCCACGGGCACACATTGGATCAAGCGGCTAGAACAGGCAGCAACACATTGCGCAGTGCGGCGCAGACGCGGCTGACATCTTCGTTCTGCATGGCCGGGAACAGCGGCAGGCTTACTGTGGATTCACCCACCCGTTCGGCGTGAGGATACATGCCTTCCTTGAAGCCACGGGCGCGATACAGGCTAAACAAATGCAAGGCTGGGTAGTGGATACCTACGCCAATGCCTTGATCCTTCATACGGTTGATGAATTCGCCGCGGCTGATGCTCATGCGTGCCAGTGGCAGCAGCGGCTGGAACATATGCCAGTTGCTGTCATCGGACCACACCGGCATGGTCAAGCCCAGAGCAGGGTCGATTTGCTCGAAGTACAGCTTGGCCAGTTCTACCCGGCGCGCGTTAAAGGCATCCAGTCGCTTCAATTGGCCCAGGCCCACTGCCGCCGAGACATCGGTCAGATTGTATTTGCCGCCGGGCAAGTCGCAATCCATGGTGCCGTCTGGAAAGCGCGTCACGCCTTGCAGGCGCCATTTTTCAAACAGGCGCGCTTCTTCAGCATTGTTCATAACCAGCGCACCGCCTTCGGTGGTGGTCATGTTCTTGTTGGGGTGAAACGATACTGAACACAGGTCGCCAAAGCTGCCAACCCGCTTGCCACCCCAAGTTGCACCTTGCGATTGGGCGGCGTCTTCCAGTACGCGCAGATTATGCTTTTTGGCGATGGCGTACAGGCGATCACGATCCACCGGCAAGCCCGCCAGATCCACCGGCAAGATTGCCTTGGTGCGGGGCGTGATGGCGGCTTCGACCAGATCCAGATCAATATTACGTGTGGCCGGGTCGACATCTACCAGCACCGGCGTAGCGCCCGCGTTGATGATGATATTGGTGGTGGCAACCCAGGTCATCGGCGTGGTGATGACTTCATCGCCGGGTCCGATGTTCATCAGATGCAATGCGATTTCCATGGCGCCAGTCGCAGAATTGACCACGCGCACCGGACGCCCGCCAAAGTATTCAGACAACCCGGCTTCCAGTGCTTGCACCTTGGGGCCGCTGGTAATCCAGCCACTGCGCAGCACATTGGCTACATCGGCAATGGTTTCTTCGTCAATGGAAGGGCGGGTAAACGGCAAAAAATCAGTCATCGCAACAATCAACTCCGAGCAATCAGGAAAACGCCAACCATGATGATGCCAATGCCGGCGACGCGTTGTGAACTCAACGCTTCACCAAATAACTGCCAAGCCAGCAGCGCGTTGACAACATAACCAATCGACAGCATCGGGTAGGCCACGCTGACCTCAACCCGCGACAGCGCCAGAATCCACACCACCACGCTGATTACATAGCAACTCAGGCCAGTCAGGATGTACGGATTGGTGCCCAGCTGCCAGCCTATCGGCAAAGCGTTAGAGAGCGAAAACTCAAAGTGACCAATGGTGCGTACGCCGGCTTTAAGGGCCAGTTGCGCCCCGGCATTGAGCAGCACGCCAATCAGAATCAACAGAAATTCAAGGGGTTTCATGGTTTGGCAATCACAATGCGACGCGGGTCGCTGGTTACGACAGTCATGGGCAAGCCGAGCTTTTGCAGCTTGTCATAGGTACCTTTGGCCATCACGGCCATGGGCGCGGCATCGGTTTGCCAGCGGCGCATGAATTCATCCAGATGGATCAGTTTGTCGGGTTCGGAAGTCTGACCCAGTTTGAATTCATCGACGTAATCCACAAATTGCAGAGTTCGTTTCAGATAAAACGGCAGCGTCTGATCGTAATAATCGACCGAATACAGCGTTGTTTGCGGCGTAATGCGTGGCTGCATGGCCTGCACGAGGTAATAGCTGGAATTGGTAGCGGCGAAAGACTCGTGTCCGACCATTGGCAACTGGCAGCCAATCAATCCGCCGATCACGGCGCTGGCAATTGCCGCGCTTTTACAGCCTTTGCTGGCGAAGACCCAGGCAGCAATACCTGCAGCGGTCAGTACCACCCCAGCCGCGGTAAGCCACAAGGAATACGCGTGGTTAATGGCAACGGGCGTGCGGTCGTTACCGTGCATGCCAAAAATCTGCGCGCCGATGATCAACGCGATCCCGGCTATCACCAGCCAGCCCAGATGCCAGCGCAATGCCTTGGCGGAAACCCGGTCCAGCACTTGTGCAGCCAGCATGGCCAACGCCGGAAAAATCGGCAGGATGTAAGAGGGCAGCTTGGAATCAGATTTGGAGAAAAACGCAAAAATGAATACGGCCCAGATCAGTAGAAAACGGTTGGTCTGAAAACGCTGGCTAGTTTCTTTCTGCCAACCTGTTTTCAATGCTTGCGGCAAAAAGCTGGTCCACGGAATCATCCCGGCGATCAGGATCGGGATGAAGTACCACAATGGCCCGACTCGGTTGTGCTCGGTGGTGGTAAAACGCTGGAAATGCTCATGCACAAAGAAGAACCAGAGGAACTCCGAATTGGCGCGAGACACCAGAAAGAACCAGGGCACTGTGATCAACAACATCAACAGCAAACCCTTGACGATATGCAGCTTCAACCACATCCGGGCATCGCGCTGGATGATCGAATACAACACCAGCACGGCGCCGGGCAGCACCAGTCCGATCAAACCCTTGGACAGAATCGCCAGGCCCATGGCGGCCCAACAGGTGAGCATCCAGTTGCGGGTTTCTTTGGCGGTGGCAGAGTCACGCTGGGCGAGTACAAACGCGCCCATGCCTAACGTCATGAAATAGCTGACGCCCATATCCAGCGTCAGAAAGTGCCCATTACCCAGCCACCAGGCGCAGCTGGCCAGCATGGCTGCGGCGTACCAGGCGGTGCGCTCACCCCACAGGCGACGGGAAACATAAAACGTAAACAGGATGCCCAGAAAGCCGGTCAGCCCCGGCCAGATGCGGGCGGCGAATTCGCTCTCGCCCAACACTTCAAAGCTGGCGGCGGTGGCCCAATATTGCAGTGCGGGCTTCTCGAAATACTTGATGCCATTCAGACGCGGCGTAACCCAGTCGCCCGAGACAGTCATCTCGCGGGCGATTTCGGAGTAACGGCCTTCATCCGGATTGATGACTTTGCGGTAACCCAGCGTACCGAACCACAGAACGGCAAGCAGAATCACGAGCAACAGGCGAGCCCAAGGCTTGGAGGTGAATTCAGTCATCTGATCAGCATAGCGTCAAAACGCGGCATTGTACCTGAATGGCAGGCCTCACAGCTTAGGGCAGACTTATGCCTCTGTAACGGTCGTTTGCTGGCAGACAATGAAACAATGGCCGCGAAACTATTTTTCACGCCAGCCTTTCAGTAGTACCAGCACGGCGCCGGACCCACCATCCACCGCGCGTGCCTGACTAAAACCAAGCACTTCATCGCGTTGCGCCAGCCAGTTTTTCAGCTTGAGCTTAAGCACCGGTTCGCGATTGACCGAACCCAGACCCTTGCCGTGAATGATTCGCACGCAGCGTTTGTTAGTGCGACGGCAATGCAAGAGAAACTCCGCCACGGCCAGGCGGGCGCTATCACTGTTCATGCCATGCAGATCAAGTTGCGCCTGCACCACCCACTCGCCGCGCCGCAATTTGCGCAAGGTCTCCATCTTGAGGCCAGGCCGGATAAACAGCAGCTCTTCGCCGCTTTCCAGTTCATCCCATGGCCACAGGTCGGACATGGCGTCCGCCATAACCGCCGCTTCATCCTTCTCGTGCTGCCTGGGCCAGGGGCTGGGCTTGGCACGCGGATACTCAAAACGGGCCGGTCGATAAAGCTTTACCACCCCCTGGGTCGCGGCCAGAAACAATTCGTGATCGGTGGGTTCTGAAGGAATGATCGGCGCCGGTTTGGGCGCAGCCTGAGTTTGCTGAACCAGCGTCTTTTTGATTTGCTTCAGGCGCTGCTTCAGGTCGGCACTCATGATGAATAAATAATTGCGGTTCGATGGCGGCAACATAACATGTGTTGCCGGATTTGTTGAGTTTTGCGGGGGCCGGACCAACCAGCGCAGCGTCTGCGGCGTCAGTTGGGCGCGGCGAGCATAAAAAAACCGCACCCGAAGGTGCGGCTTGTCCACAGAGCGGGTCGGCCGTCCGGGTTTAGCGCAAAGTTTCCAGGTAACGATCCGCATCCAGCGCGGCCTGGCAACCGCTGGCAGCGGAGGTCACTGCCTGACGGTAGATATGATCTTGCACGTCGCCGGCAGCAAATACGCCCGGCACGCTGGTTGCGGTAGCGCCGCCGTCACGACCACCCTTGGTGATCAGGTAACCGGTGCTGTCCATCTCCAGTTGACCCTTGAAGATGTCGGTATTGGGCTTGTGGCCAATGGCAATAAACACGCCAGCGACTTCCATGTTTTTGGTGCTGCCATCAATCGACGATTTCAGACGAGCGCCAGTCACACCGGAAGCATCACCCAGCACTTCATCCAGAGTCTGGTTCACTTCCAGCGAAATCTTGCCTTCAGCAACCTTGGCCATCAGATGATCAACCAGAATCTTCTCGGCACGGAAGGTGTCACGACGGTGAATCAGGGTGACGTGGTTGGCAATGTTGGCCAGGTACAGTGCTTCTTCAACAGCGGTATTGCCGCCGCCGACTACCGCGACCTTCTGGCCGCGATAGAAGAAACCATCACATGTAGCACAAGCAGAGACGCCCTTGCCTGCAAAAGCTTCTTCGCTAGGCAAGCCGATGTACTGCGCCGAAGCACCAGTAGCAATAATCAGTGCGTCGCAGGTGTATTCACCGGCATCGCCGACCAGACGGATTGGTTTCTCGTGCAGATGCGTGGTGTGGATGTGGTCAAACAGGATTTCGGTACCAAAGCGCTCAGCATGCTTTTGAAAGCGCACCATCAATTCCGGGCCTTGCACGCCATCGGCATCAGCAGGCCAGTTGTCTACGTCGGTGGTGGTGGTCAGTTGGCCGCCTTGTGCCAGACCGGTGATTAGCACTGGCTTGAGGTTGGCGCGTGCCGCGTACACGGCAGCGGTGTAACCCGCCGGGCCGGAACCAAGGATAAGCAGACCGGAATGTTTGGTGGACATGAGATATTTTCCTGTGTGAAGACCGCAAACTGGTTGTTAGTTTAATTCATTGAATCCAGTCGATCTAATCGAAAATGACTATTAGCGTGATTTGCAGATTGGGGTTGCCCACGGTTTTGCCAAGATGTGGTCGCGGCCGCCAGTGTCCGGCCTCTATAAGCTGTGATACACGGCAATGGCGGAGTCTGACGCAGTTTTGTTGCAGGCTTTCAATGCAGGTTATAGTGCTGCTTCGCTAATGATATTCAAGGGCATCTGCTCCGGATCGCATGCTGCTACGACGCATATTTTTGCCCCTTTTCAGGCCGCTAGCCGGTTTGCAGCATGCCGCCGTCAGACGGGTGCTGCTTAAACAAATTTACTTTACCGGTAACGAGGCGGCATTTCTGATCTTGCTGATCGGTTTTGCGCTGGGTGGCATTGTGGTGGCGATGCTGCACGGGCAATACGGGCAAAGTCAGGAATCCTCATTGCGCTTGCTGGCCTCGCTGGGTTTTCGCGAGATCAGTCCGTTGCTGGCGGCGATTATCCTGGTGGCGCGTTCGTCTTCGGCCGTGGCGAGTGAACTGGCCACCATGCAAGTACATGGAGAGATTCGCAGTTTGTATCGCATGGGCATTCCGTTGGGCGCTTATTTGATAGTGCCACGCGTATTGGGCATGACCATTGCGTGCATTGGGCTGTCGTTTTATCTGGCCGTTGCTGCCCAGTTGGGTGGGGCAGTCCTCGGGGCCGGGGCCGATGTTACCTATCAGGTGATCGAGTTTGATCGCATGTTGAGTCTGGAGCAGGTGCTGACGTGCCTGGCCAAGGCAGCCTTGTTTGGCGCTGCTGCCAGTTTGCTGGCCTGTTACGTCGGTCTGCGAGTGGGGCCTTATGTTACAGATATCCCCAAAGCGTCATCGCGATCTGTTGTGCGCGGACTAAGCGCCGTATTTGTGCTCGATTTCATGTGGTCGTTATGGATCTCCTGAAGCTGTCTGACGGACTCGCTTTGTCACTGGAGCCGGGCCAGCGTTACTGGCTGGTGACAGGTCAAGAACAGCAATTGCAAACGCGCTTTGACGAATGCGCCAGTGCCTTGCACAAACTCAAGCCAGGATCGGCCGCTGCGCTGGAAAGCAGCGGCGGGCTGCTCAGCAATTTGCGGGTGTGGGAAAACCTGGTGTTGCCAGCCTGGTATCATCAGCAACCGCCTTTGGCAGACCTGGAGCAACGTTTTGTGGCAGCCTTTGCCCGGCTGGGAATTGACGGTGAGCAACTGGAAAAAACCGCCAGCGCTTTGCCAGCAAGTCTTGATCGGGAGCATAAGCGCCAATTGGCGCTGGTGCGAGCCATGGTCCAGCAGCCCGCTTTTTTATTGACGGATCAAGACTGGTACGGCTGGATCGTGCGTTCCGCGCCCGGTGTGTATCGCGAACTGTTTGACGAACTGGCCGACGTAGCGCCGGTTATCGTGCTGGGGGTGGGTTCACCTGACCTGGCGCGTGGGCTGGTTGAAGTCTTGCCGAATGTGGCCAATGAGCCTGCCGGATAACAGTGGGGTGCCTCACGAACATCAGCCACCTGGCGATTGCATGCAAATATGTATATGAAATGTTGTCGGCGAGGCGCCTGAAGAGTGCCACCGTGAAACCTCCATCCAGAACCGCACCTGAAATCGATTGCCTATGCCCATAAAATATCTGAGAGACACCGACGCGCGCTTCCAGTGGCTGGGCTGGCGGGTGGGGGTGTTTATTGCTGCTGGCTTTTTGTGCTTTGTGGCGTTGGTGGTGCTGCTGGCGATTCGGCAGGGCTATTTCACCCCCAAGACCCGTTTGTCTTTTGTGGCCGAGAGCGGCAATAGCATGAGCACTGGCATGCAGGTGCGTCTGTCGGGCTTCAAAATTGGCGTCGTGGACCGGGTGGCGCTGAACGACCAGGCCAAGGTGGACGTGGAGTTGCTGATTGAGAACCGGTATATCAAATGGGTAAAACCGGACTCGGTGGCGCTGCTGCAGCAGGACGGTTTTCTGGGTGACCACTTTATCGAGATCGCCGGGGGTACCGCGACTGCGCTCCCGATCGAGGAGGGCGGCAAGCTGATTTTCGCGCCGGTCATGGGTTTGTCCGAGATTGCTGCGGATTTGCGCCAGAGAACCATCCCGGTGATCGATTCCGTGCATGAGATGCTGGAATTCATGAATGACCCCAAAGGTGACGTGCGCGGCACACTAGCCAATCTGAACCAGTTCAGTGCCGAACTGCGCGAAACACGCAAATCGCTGGATCTGGTGCTGGCTCATCTGGATCAAGTGGCTGCCAAAGACCTCCCCGCTACTTTGAGCGATGCCAGACAGGCCGCGCAACGAGCTGACCAAGTATTGCAGACGGCGGACAGGGCCGCGTCTGATGTTGCGGCGCGCTTGCCGGGTATTCTCGAACATGCCAACACCACCGCCAGCGAGGCTGCAGCGCTGGCAACCACCGCGCACCAAATGGTCGACAAAGTTGCGCCACAGGTGCCGGGCCTGGTGCGTGACACCGGTGATTTGGTGCAAACCGGCAATGATTTGACCGAAGGCGCCGCACGCAGCTGGCCGTTCAATCGCTGGATCGATGCGGCGCAGGCTTCGGCGCCCATTCCCGATAGCCGCCAGGGCGGGGGTGCGCAATGAAGATTCGCTTTCATTGGTATGTGGCTTTGTTACTGGCATTGCTGGTTGCCGGTTGCGGCTCCAGTCCCGTCGCCTCTGCGCCGATTGCGCTGGCGCAAGCGCGGGCCGAGGTGGTTGCCGCCAATCGAGGAATGCAGCGCCACGAATGGGATAGCGCCATCGCCCACTGGCAGTTGGCCTTGCGTTTATATTCATCGGTGGATAACTGGGGCGGGCAGGGCGAAGCACGGCTTGGATTGGCCAATGCCTACGCCATGCACGGGCAGCGCAATCTGGCACGCAATACGCTGACAGGCATGCTTGATCAAACCTTGTTTAGTCAGGCGCAGCGTACGCAAGCGGCCTATCAACTGGCACTGCTCGCACTGCCCGATACCGGCGCGGCCGTGTCATATCTAAAGCAGTCGCAAACGCTTTGCGCCGGGCAATGTGCCTTGGTGGCGCAATTGACCAACCTGGAGGCACGCATCCAGCTAACCCAGGGGAATGCGGCAGTGGCACTGGCTCTGGCGCAGACTGTGCTCGCGCATCCGGAAGGTATTCCCGAGTCAGAGCAAGCGCATGCCTGGCGACTGGTGGCGGAGTCGAAACTCCAGCTCGCCGATAGCGCTGGTGGCTGGCTGGCTTTGCAGCAGGCCTTGACCATTGATCGCAAAATAGCGGTGTCCGAATATCTGGCCGACGATCTGCTTCTGCAAAAGCGGCTAGGCAAAGCCATGCCAGACAAGGCCGTTGAGGACGATGCGCAGATGCGCCTGCAAAGCTTGTGCGCTGCTGTACCAGCGCAGGCTTGCACTGCGTTTTGATCCGGGCGTAAAGCCGCTGCTATTTTTGCGCTGAGTGTGGCTTGAGTTGCCTGTCACAATTGGGCTATAATCTTGCGTTCCGCGCTTTGCGGAAATCTTCCCGGTCCGCCATTAAGGGTGCGCCACTGCGATTTGAAAGATATTTCGATCTGGTGAGCGTGCAGCGCGGACGGTAGGCCATAACCCTTATCGGAGTTTTATTTTATGTCTATCAGCATGCGTCAAATGCTCGAAGCCGGCGTCCACTTCGGCCACCAAACACGTTACTGGCACCCAAAGATGGGCCAATACATTTTTGGTGCACGCAACAAGATTCACATTATCAACCTGGAAAAGACCCTGCCGCTGTTTGAAGATGCGCTGAAGTACGTGCGTCGCCTGTCGGCTAACAAGGGCACTGTCCTGTTTGTTGGTACCAAGCGCCAAGCCCGCGAAATCCTGGCTGAAGAAGCACAACGCGCCGGTATGCCGTTTGTCGATCACCGCTGGCTGGGCGGTATGCTGACGAACTTCAAGACCGTCAAGCAGTCCATCAAACGCCTGGAAGAAATGACTGCCATCCTGGCCGACGAAAACAGTGGCTACGGCAAGAAAGAAATCCTGACCATCAAGCGCGAAGTTGAAAAGCTCGAGCGCTCGCTGGGCGGCATCAAGGATATGAAGGGTCTGCCAGACGCGCTGTTCGTTATCGATACCGGCTATCAAAAGGGTGCGATCGTTGAAGCCCAGAAACTGGGTATCCCTGTTATCGGTATCGTTGATACCAACAACAACCCGGAAGGCATCGACTACATCGTTCCAGGTAACGATGACTCCTCCCGCGCTATCCGTCTGTACGCTCGTGGCGTAGCTGACGCAGTGCTGGAAGGTCGTAACCAGGCCGTGCAAGAAGTTGTGGAAGCGGCTGCTGAAGCGCAAGCGTAATTCAGCCCAGCTAGAATCTGCATGAAAAAGGGGCCTGGCGCCCCTTTTTCGCAAGTATCCAAACACAATCGAGATTCAGGAGAATCACTATGGCGGAAATCACCGCAAAACTGGTTGGCGAACTGCGCGAACTGACTGGCATGGGCATGATGGAATGCAAGAAGGCGCTGGTTGAGGCTGCTGGCGACATCAAGGCTGCTGAAGAAGCGCTGCGCATCAAGTCCGGCAACAAGGCTTCCAAGCTGGCTGGTCGTACCGCCGCTGAAGGTACCGTTGCTGTGTTTATCTCCGGCGACAAGAAGCACGGCGCGCTGCTCGAAGTGAACTGTGAAACTGACTTCGTGGGCAAAGATGCCAACTTCCTGGCATTTGCTGCCGTGGCTGTGAAGGCAGTTGCTGAATCGAACGTGACCGATATCGAAGCGCTGGCTTCGGTTGTGGTGGATGGCCAGACTGTTGAAGAACATCGCAAGGCTGTGATCTCCAAGCTGGCAGAAAACATCACCCTGCGTCGTTCGGTGCGTTACGAAACTACCGGCGAACTGGCTGCTTACCTGCACGGCTCCAAGATTGGTGTTCTATTGGCACTGCAAGGTGGCGACGAACAACTGGGTAAAGACATCGCCATGCATATCGCTGCAAGCAAGCCGATTTGCGTGTCGAAAGACCAGGTTTCCGCAGAGCTGCTGGAATCCGAACGCAAGATTTTCTCCGCACAAGCGGCTGAATCGGGCAAGCCTGCCGACATCGTCGAGAAGATGGTTGACGGCCGTATCAACAAGTACCTGGCTGAAGTCACCCTGCTGGGTCAGCCTTTCGTGAAGAACCCTGACCAGACCGTTGAAAAACTGCTGGCCGAGAAGGGTGCCAAAGTTGATGCGTTCACCATGTTCGTGGTGGGCGAGGGCATTGAGAAGAAGGTTGTTGATTACGCTGCAGAAGTTGCAGCTGCTGCGAAGGTCTGATTTTCGACCGCTCCTTGATTGTCATGTGCTATAAATTTTGCACATGCAATCAACGGGCAATCGCGATGCAATTGACTATCCTTCAGGATAAGCATCACGCAACAACGCCGCGCGGCGACGCGCGGCGTTTGTTCGCCCGGTGTGTGCTTCGCCATGTTCGAACAACATCGCAAAGTGCATACTCCGGCTGGTCACGAGCCAGCCCATCCCACTCCTCCCAGCTCGATCAATAAAAGGAACCCGAATGAGCCCCGAACCCAAATACAAACGCATCCTGGTGAAACTGTCCGGTGAAGCCCTGATGGGTGAGGATAGCTACGGTATCAATCGCATCACCATCGAGCGCATCGTCAATGAAATCAAGGCGGTGGTTGATCTGGGCGTCCAGGTGGCGATCGTGATCGGCGGCGGCAACATCTTTCGCGGCGTGGCACCGGCAGCAGCAGGCATGGATCGCGCCACTGCGGACTACATGGGGATGCTGGCAACAGTCATGAATGCCCTGGCTCTGCAAGACGCCATGCGCCACGCAGGCATCGTCAGTCGCGTGCAATCGGCGCTGACCATCCAGCAAGTCGCCGAACCCTACATTCGCGGTAAAGCCATTCGCTATCTGGAAGAAAACAAAGTGGTAATTTTTGGTGCCGGTACCGGTAACCCATTCTTTACTACAGACACCGCCGCCGCATTGCGCGGCATGGAAGTGGGTGCCGATATCGTACTCAAGGCCACCAAGGTGGATGGCGTGTATACCGATGATCCTAAAAAGAATCCGGATGCAGTGCGCTACCAGTCCGTGACCTTTGATGAGGCGATCGGCCGCAATCTGAAGGTGATGGACGCCACTGCTTTTGCCCTCTGTCGTGACCAGAAAATGAATATCAACGTCTTCAGTATCTTCAAGGCTGGCGCTCTCAAGCGCGTGGTACTTGGGGAAGACGAAGGTACGCTGGTACACTGCTAAGTTATTCCGGGCCAGGCCCATCGCTATTTTGCCGGCTGCGGTTCTTACGCGGCCGGCTTTTGATTTAACGAGGTTGCAATCATGATCGCCGAGCTAAAAAAAGAAACTGAAACCAGAATGAACAAGACTCTGGAAACGTTGAAAACAGATCTGATGAAAGTGCGTACCGGTCGTGCGCATACCGGTCTGCTGGACCATATCCAGGTTGATTACTACGGCTCGCCAGTACCGGTGAACCAGGTTGCCAACGTTTCTTTGGCGGATGCCCGTACCATCTCCGTTCAGCCTTACGAAAAGACCATGATTTCCAAGGTGGAAAAGGCGATTCGTGATTCCGACCTGGGTCTGAATCCAGCCACCAATGGCGACCAGATTCGCGTGCCGATGCCCATGCTGACTGAAGAGCGTCGCCGCGATCTGATTAAAGTGGTGCGTACCGAGGCCGAAGGCGCCCGCGTATCGACCCGCAACATTCGTCGCGATGCCAATAACGACCTCAAGAACCTGCTGAAAGACAAAGAAATTTCAGAAGATGAAGAGCGCCGTGGTCAGGATGAAGTACAGAAATTGACAGACAAGTTCATTGCCGAAATCGACAAGGCATTGGCAGAAAAAGAAAAAGAATTGCTGACTGTTTAAGTTTTAAACGCAGTCAGACAGTGGCGTGGGTCGTAAGTAGTAACTGCAGGAGTGACGGGTGAGTATTTTTCGTAGTTCCACGCTGGATACGCCGGATCAAGCATCCGGCACTCCCTGCCACGTTGCAATCATCATGGACGGCAACGGGCGCTGGGCCAAACAGCGGCTGATGCCTCGCGTGTTTGGTCACAAAAAGGGCGTTGAAGCCCTGCGACAAGCCGTTAAAGCGTGCGACACGCTGGGCGTGAAATATCTGACGGTATTTGCCTTTAGCAGTGAAAACTGGCGTCGACCCGCTGACGAAGTCTCTTTTCTAATGGGGCTGTTCCTGCGAGTGCTGCAGTCTGAAGTCGACCGCATGCATGAGAATGACATTCGTCTCAAGATCATTGGCGATCGCAGCCATTTCGCACCGGAGCTGGTGCAGTGGATTGAATCGGCCGAGTCACGTACTGCAAACAATACTGGCGTAACACTGTCCATTGCTGCTGATTATGGCGGCCGCTGGGATGTCATCCAGGCCACTCAGGCCATGCTTAAGGCTCGCCCCGAGCTGGCCACCAACGGTTTTGACGAAGCCGACCTGGCGCCGCATTTAGCCATGGCTTACGCACCCGAGCCGGATCTCTTCATCCGTACTGGTGGCGAGCGGCGCATCAGCAACTTCTTGCTGTGGCAACTGGCCTACGCCGAGCTTTATTTCACCGACATGCTTTGGCCCGACTTCGACCACGACGCGCTGGCCGCTGCGGTCACTTGGTTCCAGGGGCGTGAACGTCGCTTTGGTCGCATCAGCGAACAATTACATCCACAAAGCGCGGCTTCCTGAAATGCTGATCACTCGTGTTCTGACTGCTCTGGTATTGATACCGCTGGTCCTTGCTGCGCTGTTTTTATTGCCGCATTCGGGCTGGGTCCTGTTTGCCGCTGGCGTGACCGCGCTAGGTGCGTGGGAGTGGGGCGGTCTGTGCCGGTTTAATCGACTTGGGCGGATTGCGCTCGGATTGGTGGTGGGCGTTCTGGTCGTGCTACTGTCGCCCGCGCAGTTTTTTGTATTTCGCCAGCCCTGGGTGTGGCCTGTGCTGGCCGCATCGTCCCTGTTTTGGGTGATCATCGCTCCGTTGTGGCTGCGTTATCGCTGGACACTACAGAACACCGCGCTGAAAGGTAGTCTGCCTGGCATCCTCTTGCTCGTGGCTGCGGGCATTGCACTTGTGGCGTTACGGGCGCAGGCTGGAGCGTCGGGCTTGCTGGCGGTGATGGTGGTGGCGTGGGTTGCTGATACTGCCGCGTATTTTTCCGGCAAAGCTTTTGGCAAGCACAAATTGGCTCCCGCAATCAGCCCAGGCAAAACCTGGGAGGGGGCGGTCGGCGCGATGATCGCTGTGGGTATCTACGTACTGGTTATGGCGCATTTCTCCGGCATCGTCTGGTGGAAAATGCTGCTGACGGGCTGGTGCCTCACCGTAGTGTCAATCGTTGGTGATCTGATGGAGTCCCTGTTCAAGCGCCAGGCCGGAATCAAAGATAGCAGCCAGTTGCTGCCAGGTCATGGCGGCGTGCTGGATCGGGTGGATAGTCTGATCGCCCTGCTGCCAGTTGCTGCGCTGATCTGGGTGTGGCTGATTCAAGCGTAATCCGTGTTTTGGTGGCATCGCATTTGTTTTAACGTCGTAACTACGGGCAGCATCCATGACCGCAATCCGAACGCTTACCGTGCTGGGCTCTACCGGCAGCATTGGTGTTAGCACACTCGATGTCGTTGCCCGACATCCTGATCTTTATCGTGTCTTTGCCCTGACCGGGGCTACCCAGCTGGAGCGTCTCGCCCAGCAGTGCCAGCAATTTTCCCCGCGTTACGCGGTGGTGCTGGATGACGCTGCTGCCACAGCGCTGAGCGCCTTGTTGCGAGCCCATGGCAGTGAAACCCAAGTGCTATGCGGGGAACAGGCGCTCGAGCAAGTCTCCACCGCGCCGGAAGTTTGTACCGTAATGGCCGCCATCGTTGGTGCCGCCGGCATGCGACCGACACTCGCCGCCGCCCGTGCGGGCAAACGCGTGTTGTTGGCCAACAAAGAAACGCTGGTACTGGCTGGCAAACTGTTTATGGATGCGGTCACTGCCAGTGGCGCTGAGTTGCTGCCCATCGACAGTGAACATAACGCGATTTTTCAGGTTCTACCTCGCGCGCACCGCGAACACCCATATCGTGGGTCGCTGGCCGAAGCGGGCGTCAAACGCATTCTGTTGACTGCTTCAGGCGGGCCATTCCGCACCCGTGCACCAGAAACACTGATCAATGTCACGCCGGAAGAAGCAGTCAAGCATCCTAACTGGTCGATGGGCCGCAAGATTTCGGTTGATTCGGCCACCATGATGAACAAAGGCCTTGAGGTGATCGAGGCGCATTGGTTGTTCAATGCTGCGGCCGATGAAATTACCGTGGTCGTGCATCCGCAAAGCATCGTGCATTCGATGGTGGAATACGCTGACGGCTCAGTGCTGGCACAAATGGGTGCGCCGGACATGCGCACGCCCATTGCGTATGGCATGGCATATCCACAGCGAGTTGCCTCGGGCGTGAAGTCGCTGGATCTTTTCAGTGTGGGACGGCTGGATTTCGAAGCCCCCGATCTCGTGCGGACCCCGTGCCTGCGTCTGGCGTTTGATGCGTTACGTGCCGGTGGCGCTGCCACCGCCGTGCTCAATGCCGCCAATGAGATCGCCGTTGCGGCATTTCTTGATCGGCAGTTGGGCTATATGGGCATTCCGGCCTTGATCGAGGATGTCCTGGCAAGCTGCGTAGGCGATTGCCGTGCTGATTCGCTCGAAGCCCTGCAACAAGCAGACGCCGTGGCTCGCTTGACTGCGCAACGCTGGCTGGCCGAGCACAACTGAAGTCATGAACGGACTGATCTCGCTGCTGGCATTCATTGTTACTCTCGGCATTCTGGTGACCGTGCATGAGTACGGTCATTACTGGGTGGCGCGCCGTTGCGGCATCAAGGTGTTGACCTTTTCCATCGGTTTCGGCAAGAAGCTGCTGTCCTGGCAACGCGGCGACACCACCTGGCAACTGGCAGCCATCCCGTTGGGCGGCTATGTGCGCATGCTAGACGAGCGCGAAGCGCCGGTGGACGATGCTGATCTGTCGCGATCATTCAATCAGCAGCACCCCCTCAAAAAAATGGCCGTCGCCGTCGCCGGGCCTGCTGCCAATTTGATTCTGGCGCTGCTGTTCTACTGGATATTGTTCCTCAGCGGTGTAAGTACCCTCAAGCCGGTCGTTGCCGACGTGGTGAGCGGTTCTCCGGCGCAACTGGCGGGCATTCGTGCGGGTGATCGCATTGACTCGGTGGCTGGTGAGCCGGTGGTGTCATGGGATGATTTGCTCGGACAAATGATTGACGCCTCCAGCTCTGGCGTACCGTTTGATATGGTTTTACGCGGTGCCAGCGGCGATGCAACCGTGCGGGTCGATCCGGTCAAGGCCGGCATCAGCAATGTGGATGCTGATTTGCTCGACCGCTTTGGTATTTCTCCGTTGCCGATCATTCCAGTGGTTTCGCAAGTCGAGCCGGGCAGCGCTGCAGCGCAAGCTGGCATTCGCGCTGGAGACAAACTGTCCCTCATCAATGGCAAGCCTCTGGATAGCTGGACCACCCTGCAGCAAACCCTGATAAAGCATCCCGATCAACCACTGCAGCTTACGGTGATCCGGGCAGGCGCTCCTTTGGTGATGACCCTCACACCGCATGTACTCGAGTTAAAGGGCAAGCGCATCGGCCGGGTGGGTTTGGCGCCAACGCTAGACCCGCAACGCTGGGATGCCCAGCAAATGCAGTTGCGCTACGGCCCGCTGGATGCGATGGCGGCATCCTGGAGCAAGGCTTGGGGTACCGTTGGCTTTACCTTGCGCATGTTTGGTCGCATGTTGACCGGGCAAGTCTCAACCAGCCAGATTGGCGGCCCGGTGACGCTCGCTACCGTTGCCGGACGCAGTGCACAAATGGGGCTTGAGCCGTTCATCAGCACGCTCGCATTGATCAGCCTTAGCCTTGCCGTGCTTAACCTGCTACCCGTGCCGCTGCTGGACGGAGGGCATTTGATGTATCATACCGCCGAACTGGTGACCGGACGTCCGGTCCCGGAGCGTGTACAAGCGTTCGGCATGCGGTTAGGCCTTGCGTTTCTTGCCGGGTTAATGGCGCTCGCGCTATATAACGATTTCTTCCGACTCATATCTGGCTGAATCCCGCCAGTTTCCGATCCGACACAATGAAATTAAAACCGCTTTCCTTGTTGCTTGGCGCAGCCTTGTCCCTCGGTGCACTTCCTGTTTGGGCCATCGATACATTTGTGGTCAAGGATATCCGTGTGGAAGGGCTCCAGCGTACTGACGCCGGCACCGTATTCAACTATCTGCCTGTCAAAGTGGGCGAAAGCCTCGACGACGACAAAGCGCAGCAGGCGATCAAGGCCCTGTACGCAACTGGCTTTTTTAACGATGTCCGTCTGGAACGCAATGGTGACGTACTGATCGTCACCGTAGATGAGCGTCCAACCATCGCGCAGATCAACATCAACGGTGCCAAGTTGATGGAAAAAGACCAGATCAAGACCGCGCTCAAGAGCCAGAATTTCTCGGAAGGGCGAATTTTTGATCAGGGTGTACTGGATGCTGGCGTACAGGAACTGAAGCAACAGTACTACTCACGCGGTCGGTACTCGGTTCAGATCAAGACCTCGCTCACCCGGCTGGAACGCAATCGGGTTGGCATTCAGTTTGATATTTCCGAAGGCGCGACTGCGCTGATCCAGCAGATCAACCTTGTGGGCACGCACGTCTACAAAGAAAGCGATCTGCTGAAAGAAATGAGCATGACCACGCCCAACTGGATGACGTGGTACACCAAGGACGATCAGTATTCACGTCAGAAAATGACGGCTGATCTGGAAAAGCTGCGTTCCTACTACATGGATCGTGGTTATCTTGAGTTCAATATTGATTCGACGCAGGTTGCCATTGCTGAAGACAAAGAAAGCGTCTTCCTGACAGTCAACCTGAGCGAAGGTCCGCAATACAAAATCACCGACGTCAAATTTGCCGGTGAAAGCACGCTGCCACAGGCTGAGCTGGAAAAAATGGCCAACATCAAGCCGGGCGAGATTTTCTCCCGTGCCAAGCTCAACAAGGCAACGGCAGCCATGTCGGCCAAGCTGGGTAATGATGGCTACGCTTTTGCCAACGTCAATGCCGTACCGGAAGTCGACAAGGTTAACCATACGGTTGCGTTTACCTTCTACGTTGATCCGGGCCGCAAGGTTTACGTGCGCAACATCAACGTCATCGGTAACACCACGACGCGCGACGAAGTAGTGCGCCGTGAGTTGCGTCAGCTGGAATCCGCACCGTATGACGCTTCCAAGATCGATCGCTCCAAACAACGTCTGAACCAACTGGATTACTTCCAGGAAGTGGCCATTGATACGCCGCCAGTGCCGGAATCCCCGGATCAGGTGGACATGAACGTCAAGGTTACCGAGAAGAAAACCGGTCAGTTCAATATTGGCGCGGGTTATGGCCAATCTGAAGGCGTGGTGATTATTGCTTCGGTTTCCCAGACCAACTTCCTGGGGAGCGGTAAACAGTTCTCGGCCGAGTTCAATAACAGCTCATCGCAACGGGTGTACTCGCTGGGTTTGAGCGACCCATATGCCACTGTTGACGGCATTTCGATGGGCTGGAACTTCTACAAGCGCGACACCGATCCTTCCTATAACAGCCTGGGTAACTACACCACCAGCGGTTATGGCGCTGCGCTCAATTTTGGCTTGCCGGTTACTGAAAACAACTCGGTGGGTATGGGACTGGCGTTTGATGACCTATCCATTGTCACCAATACTAATACGCCAAAGTACATTAACGACTTTGTGAACCAGTACGGCGACAAGACCAATACGGTCAGCGTCAACACCAAGTTTGGTCGCGATACGCGAGACAGCGCATCCTATCCAACCACGGGCTGGTACTTCACTACCTCAGCTGAAGCGGCAATTCCGTCATCTGACCTGAAATACTATCGACTGGGGGCTACCAGCCAATACTGGATCCCTTTCGGTGATCAAGGTATGGCGCTGGAATGGAATCTACAGGGTGGTTATGGCGGCAGTTACGGCGGTACGATTTATCCGTTCTACAAGAACTACTACGCCGGTGGCGTGAACTCGGTACGTGGCTTCGCCTACGGTACGATTGGTCCGAAGGATGAAAACGGTGACGGCATGGGCGGTAATCGCATGCTGACCAGTAGCTTTGAATACTTCTTCCCGATGCCTGGCATGAAGAACGACAAGACCACCCGTCTTTCGTTGTTCTTCGATTCCGGTATCGTCAAGGGTCCAACCGATAGCGTGCCTTCCGGAACAATGCGTTATTCCACTGGCGCTTCGTTCTCCTGGGTATCACCGATTGGCCCGCTGAAGTTCTCGTTGGCTAAACCACTGCGCAAAGACGAATCGGATAAGACCGAGTCGTTCCAGTTCCAGATTGGCAATATTTTCTGATTCAGGGCTTCAACGAGGTTAGAGCATGAAAATCGCGCGACTGATTGGGTTTTATCTCTGTTTTGCCATGGTGTGCGCTTCGGCGTGGGCCGCAGATCCTGCATTGAAGATCGGTTTTGTCGATACAGACCGCATCTTGCGTGAATCTGCACCTGCCGTTCGCGCCGCCAAACGTCTGGAGAAGGAGTTCGAAGGACGTCGCGCCGATGTACAAAAGCTGGCTGATCAAGGCAAGGCACTGCAAGGTTTGCTGGATAAAGGTGGCTTGGCCGATGCCGATCGCAAGGATAAAGAGCGGCAACTGGTCAAGCTGAACCTGGATTACCAGCGCATGCAACGCGAGCTCAACGAAGATCTGAATTCACGGCGCAATGAAGAGCTTGCGGGCATCCAGGAACGTGTGAATAGCGCTATCCAGCAAATTGCCAGCAATGACAAATACGATCTGATCCTGCAGGAAGCCGCTTATCGCAGCCCGCGGATTGACATTACCGACAAGGTGCTCAAGCTGTTGTCGGACAAGTAAGCGGATTTTCATATGCGTCTGTCACAGTTAGTCGAAAAGCTTGGTGGAGAATTGCGCGGATCCGATGCCGAAGTGAGCCGGGTTGCGCCGTTGGAAACCGCAACATCCGATGCGCTGGCTTTTCTTGCCAATGTCCGTTTCAAGGCGTTGTTAAGTGAGAGCAGTGCCGGGGCGTTGCTGCTCAAGTCGCAAGATGCTGAGGGCGTAACCACGCCGGTCATCGTTACTGATAATCCTTACCTCTATTACGCGCGGGCTGCGGCATTGCTGCATCCGGCGCCGGCTGTACGCGCTGGCATTCATCCGGCCGCTTCGGTTGATGGTACGGCGGTGATCGACGCTTCGGCAGAAGTTGGGGCAGGTGCAGTGGTGGGGGCGGGCGCAGTCGTTGGCGCTGATGCCGTCATCATGGCGCAGGCTTTTGTTGGCGACCGCGCCCAGGTGGGCGCAGGTAGCCGGATTTTTCCGCAAGCCTGCCTGATGGCCGACTGTGTGATCGGTGAACGAGTCATTCTTCATCCTGGTGCAATTGTCGGGGGCGACGGCTTCGGCAACGCCTGGGCGGGCGATCATTGGGAAAAAATCCCGCAGCTTGGTCGAGCCATTATTGGTGATGATGTAGAAATCGGCTCCAATACCACCGTCGATCGGGGCGCGCTGGAAGATACCGTGATTGCGGGTGGCGCACGCATCGACAACTTGATTCAAATCGCCCATAACTGCCACGTGGGCGAGCACACAGCCATTGCGGCTTGTGTGGGGATTGCGGGCTCTACCCATATTGGCGCGCGGTGCCAGATTGGCGGCGCGGCCATGATTAGCGGCCATCTGGATATCTGTGACGGTGTCACGATTCTTGGCGGCACGCTGGTTGCAAAAACCATCCGTCAAGCAGGCGTCTATGCTGGTTCATACCCCATGCAGACGCACGAACAATGGTTGAAAAACGCCGCGCATTTGCGGCACCTTGATGCATTGAGCGACAAGGTCAAACAACTCGAAAAACAAGTCGCAGCGCTCAAGGCTGCTGGCTCGCAGGAGGAATAATGAGCGAGACGATGGATATCATCGATATCGTCAAGTATCTGCCACATCGTTACCCGTTTTTGCTGATTGATCGGGTCATCGAACTGGAAGTGGGTAAATCGATCAAGGCGATCAAGAACGTAACGATCAATGAGCCCTTTTTTCAGGGCCATTTTCCGCAATACCCGGTTATGCCCGGTGTATTGATCATGGAAGCGCTGGCACAAGCCGCGGGTGTGTTGTCGTTCAAGTCCGAAGGCAAAATGCCGGACGGCGATACGCTTTATTTCTTTGCCGGGATTGATAACGCCCGCTTCAAACGCCAGGTATTACCAGGCGATCAGCTGACTTTGTGTGTTGAGATCGTTGCGCAAAAACGTGGCATCTTCAAATACAAGGCCAAGGCATTTGTGGGTGAAGAACTGGCTGCAGAAGCTGACTTGATGTGTGCCGAACGGCAGGTCAAGAAGACGGTTTGAGTTTGCGCAGGGGCCGTGTAAGCCACGGCCCGCAATGTGACGAATTGGTTTGAACAGGCGGGCGCGATGCCCGCCAGACTTTTTCAGGATCGACGGATATGGCGAACATCCATCCGACAGCTGTGGTTGACCCCAAAGCAAAACTGCATGAGAGCGTTACCGTCGGGCCGTACACAGTGATCGGTCCGGATGTGACGCTGGGTGCCGACACAGTCGTCGAGGCGCATGTTGTCATTTCCGGCGTAACCACTATTGGTGAACGCAATCGCTTCCACTCGTTTGGCAGCATAGGTTGTGAACCGCAAGACAAGAAGTACAAGGGTGAGCCGACGCAGCTGGTCATTGGCAATGGCAATACCTTTTTCCAGAACGTGACCGTTTCCACCGGCACCGCCCAGGACGAAGGCATCACCAGCCTGGGCGACAATAACTGGATCATGGCGTACGTACATATCGCGCATGACTGCCGCATTGGCAGCAACACCATTTTTGCCAATAACGTCACCCTCGCCGGACATGTGCATGTAGGTGATTTTGCCTTTCTGGGTGGCTTTACCACGGTCCACCAGTTCTGCCGGATCGGTGCCCATGCAATGTCCGCCTTTACTGCCGCCATTTCGCAAGATGTGCCGCCGTTCGTAGTAACAGCTGGCAATCGGGCCAAACCAGCAGGTGTGCATAGTGAAGGCATGCGCCGCCACGGCTTTACGTCCGAGCAAATTGCGCAGCTCAAAAAAGCTTACCGCGTGCTGTATCGCCAGAGCTTGCCGCTTGAAGACGCGTTGACCCAACTTGCCGCACTGGCCGAAACGTCACCCGAAATCGCCCGCTTTGCCGAGTTTGTAAAGGCCAGCGAGCGCGGCATCATTCGCTAATTACATGCACCTTTTAAACCTGAAGCTGCATATCCGAATAACCAACGAAAATCAGACGAGCCGATGATTGATCGACTCTTTAGCCAAGCAGGCAAGGGACCACGCATCGCGATTGTCGCGGGCGAAGCGTCCGGGGATTTACTCGGTGCAGAGTTGATTGAGGCGTTAAAACGGCATTTGCCGGACGCTCAATTCAGCGGTATTGCCGGCCCCAAAATGAAAGCCCTCGGTGCCCATTCGGTGGTGCCCATGGAAAAGCTCGCGGTGCGCGGCTATACGGAAGTGATTCGTCACTTGCCAGCGTTGCTGCGCATCCGCCGCGAACTCAAAAAAGCCATCCTGCGCGAAAAGCCTGATCTGCTGATCGGGATCGACGCCCCGGATTTCAATCTGGGACTGGAAGGCGCGGCCAAGGCGGCGGGGATTCCGGCAGTGCACTATGTCAGCCCGTCCATCTGGGCCTGGCGTAGCGAGCGCTTGAAGAAAATTGCCAAGGCTGTTTCGCACGTCCTGTTGTTGTTCCCGTTTGAAGTGCCGCTATACCGGCAGGCCGGGATACCGGCGACTTACGTCGGCCATCCGCTGGCGGATATGTTTCCGCTGGAACCCAATCGCGCCATGTTCCGGGAAATCCTTGGCGTACCCGATAGCGCGCTGGTGTTTGCCATGCTGCCCGGTAGCCGCCAGAGCGAACTGCAACTGCATGCCGAGTTGTTTATCGAAACGGCCAAACAATTAGCCGAGCGTTATCCGGCTGCGGTTTTCCTGGTGCCCTTCATTACGCGTGAAACCCGCGACATGTTCGAAACGCAAATGTGGAAGCTGGGTGCACAAGAACTGCCGTTCCGCTTGATGTTCGGCCACGCGCACGATGCCATGCTGGCATCCGATGCCATTATCGTGGCGTCGGGCACCGCCGCACTTGAAGCCATGCTGGCCAAGCGCCCGCTGGTGGTTACTTACAAGCTCAGCGGCATGACCTATCGCATGGTCAAGAAAAAGATCAAAACCCCGTACGTAAGCCTGCCCAACGCGCTGGCTGGCGGGTTTGTGGTGCCAGAGTTGTTGCAGCATGATGCAACCGTGGAAAACCTGGTTCAGGCAGTCACCAATATGGTCGATGACAAACGTTTTGGCGCGCAACTGGCCGATTGTTTCACCAGTTTTCACCAGCAATTGCAGTGTGGTGCTGCCGAGCGCGCCGCCGAAGCCATTCTGGGTTTACTGAGGCGCCGCGCGTGAGCACGTTGATTTGTGGAGTGGATGAAGCGGGGCGCGGGCCGCTGGCGGGTTCAGTGTATGCCGCCGCGGTGATCTTGCCGGATGATCACGGCCTGGTGGGTTTGAACGACTCCAAGAAATTGAGTGAAGCACAGCGCGAACGTTTGTTTCCGCTCATTCAGGAGCGTGCAGTGTCATGGTCAATTGCTTTTGCCACGCACGCCGAGATTGATCAGATCAACATCCTGCAAGCCACCATGCTGGCCATGCAACGTGCTGTTGCCGGGTTGCATATCGCGCCAGAAAAGGCACTGATTGACGGCAATCGCGCACCCAAAATCATCTGTCAGGCAGAAACCGTGGTGGGTGGTGATGCCATTCACCCGTGCATTTCAGCGGCATCCATCCTGGCCAAGGTGGCGCGTGATCGCGAGATTACCGAGCATGATGCGCAGTGGCCAGGCTATGGCTTTGCCAAACACAAAGGTTATCCCACCGCCGCTCATCTGGACGCGCTCAAACGCTTGGGGCCGTGTCCGATACATCGGTTGAGTTTCGGCCCGGTTCGTGTCGCAGTCGCACAAATGTCGCTCTGGGATTGAATCCCGGTTGTCGGCCCATCGCACTGCAACTAAACTGCGAAACGGGAGGCGTATCCAGAATGGGTATTTAAGGGGTTAAACCCTTACGCCGCAACATAAAGGCTCCACCTCATAATTCATGGGAGTGGGGCGGGAGAGTGATACTCCCTTCAATAACAGAGTTGTCACACGGGAATTCGCGGCGCATGTTTGTCATCATCGGTTATATCTTCATGGTCGCCTGTATTTTTGGCGCCTTTGCTGCCCATGGCGGCGAGTTGATGGTGTTGTGGCAACCAACTGAAATCGTCATTATTTTTGGCGGCGGCATTGGCGCGCTCATCGTGGGTTATGGTGGCAAACCAATCAAAGCCTTTCTTAAAGCTGCGCCGTCTATCTTCAAGGGTTCTCCGTACAACAAAGCCTTTTACATGGATTTGTTTGCGCTGCAATTTGAAGTCCTCACCAAAATTCGCAAAGAAGGCCTGATGTCGATCGAGGCCGACGTCGATGACCCGCATAGCAGTGCGGTCTTCAGTAAATATCCCAAGGTGGCGGCTGATCACCATTTAATCGAATTCATGACCGACTATTTGCGGCTCATGGTGGGCGGTAACCTCAACGCCTTTGAAATCGAAAACCTGATGGATGTGGAAATTGACACCCATCACCATGAAGCAGAAGTTCCAGCCACCGTTATTGCCAAACTGGCAGATGGCTTGCCCGCTTTCGGTATCGTCGCGGCAGTGATGGGTGTGGTGCACACCATGGGTTCGCTGCATTTGCCACCATCCGAGTTGGGCAAGCTGATCGGCGCAGCTCTGGTCGGTACCTTTATGGGTATCTTGCTGGCATATGGCTTTGTCGGACCGATTGCGTCAGTACTGGAATCGCGCGCGGCGGCGGCCACCCAAGCCTTCAATGCGATCAAGGTCACCCTGCTGGCCAGTCTGAATGGCTACGCCCCGCAAGTGGCGGTAGAGTTTGGCCGCAAAGCCGTTGAAAGCACCGAACGCCCAAGCTTCAAAGAACTTGAAGACTTCGTGAAAAGCACCAAGGGTAAGTAACCCGACCTTGACAGCAAATCTCCATGATGTCGGCCGATGATTCGTGCTCGGCCAAACAAGGTAAATAGCAATGAGCGATGATTCCCAACGCCCCATAGTAGTCAAGCGCATCAAGAAGGGCGGCCATGGGCATCATGGCGGCGCCTGGAAAATTGCCTACGCCGACTTTATGACCGCCATGATGGCGTTCTTTTTGCTGATGTGGCTACTGGGGTCTGTCTCGAAAGCCAACCTTAAAGGCATCTCCGATTATTTCTCCAACCCGATGAAAATCGCTCGCCGCGGTGGCGAAGGTGCGGGCGATGCCGACTCGTTGATCAAGGGCGGCGGCAGGGATTTGACTCAGCAAACCGGCCAGTTGCGCAAAGGCTCCATTCCCGATGCCGAATCGGTTAAAGACAAACATCGTTTGTCCGAGCTGAAGAAAAAGGTCGAGTCGTTAATGGACGACAAAGCCAAAACCAACAGCAAACTCGCCCAATATCGCAACCAGTTGCGCCTTGATATGGTGGCTGACGGGCTGCGCATCCAGATCGTCGACGCGCAAAATCGGCCCATGTTCAAATCCGGCAGTAGTGAGCTTGAACCCTATGCCAAAGACATTCTGGATGAGATTGGCAAACTGCTGAACGATGTCCCCAACTCGCTCTCGCTCTCCGGGCATACGGATTCCGCACAGTTCGCCAGTGGCCAGCGCGGTTACTCCAACTGGGAGTTATCGTCAGACCGGGCCAATGCCTCGCGACGGGAATTGATTGATGGCTCCGGTCTGGCTACCGGAAAAATCTTGCGCGTTAACGGGTTTGCCGATCAAGTGCCTCTGGATACCGGCAATGTTTCTGCGCCGGTAAATCGCCGCATCAGCATTGTGGTGCTCAACAAAGACGCCGAAACCGAGATTCGTCAGCAAGCCGGGCTGGATAAAGAGGCGGCGGCGCTGCCTGCATCTGAAGTCGCCTCACACATCAAATAATGGCGCAGCCGATCCGCTTTGTATTATTGCAATGCCTGGCCTCACTGTTTGTCGTTGTCGCTCATGGTCAATGGCCTGCATGTCCGCTCTGGCTGGTTTTGGCCGGTGGTGGCGCTCTGGCGGGTTTTGTTGCCTGGTTCTGGCAGGATGGCCGCTGGTGGTGTCTGTTTCATCTGGCTTTCCCGCTGGCGGTGGGCTTTGCGCTAACTTTGCATATTGATTCCTCGGTGTGGCTAGGCGGTTTTGTACTGTTGTTTCTTTTTTCTGCGGGCGCCATACGCAGCCGGGTTCCGCTATACCTGAGTAATCAACGTACCTTGGCGTTGCTGAATGCCGAAATCCCCGCCAATGCAAAACTGATTGATCTCGGCGCGGGCACGGGGACAGTGCTGGCGTGGTTAAGCAAGAACCGGCCCGATGTGCAGCTCACCGGGGTGGAAGTGGCTCTGATGCCGTGGCTGATAGGCCGACTACGGCTGGGTGCCGGCATCGATTGGCGTCGCGGCAATGTGTTCAACGTAGACCTGGCCGGGTTCGACGTAGTCTATGCTTACCTGTCACCCGAGCCCATGCCCGAGCTTTGGCAAAAGGTGCGGGCGGAGTGTGGGCCGGGCAGCCGCTTCATCAGCAACAGTTTTGCAATTCCCGGCGTTGCGCCGGACAAGACGATCGATATTGGCGACTGGAAAAACAGCAAACTTCTGATATGGCAATCAACATAGCTCCAACTTTTGCTGCCTGGATCGCCGAGTGGACCAATCGGCCGCTCCCGATGCTGCAAACCAGCAAAGACCAATTGCTTCCCATGTTGCGGCGACCGGATCGTGTGCGCTTGCCCGACCTGGTTGACATCGTGCTGCGCGACCCGCTCCTGACGGCGCAGGTATTGCGTACCGTGAATCATCGCGAACGCACCAGTTTGTCGGCCGATGTGGTTTCCATTGAGAACTGCCTGGCGCTTTACGGGATCGGGCCATTTCTGGAGCGATTTGCCAATGGCCCGGTGGTTGAAACCACGCTGATGCCAAATCATCCGCAAGCGTATGCCGCGCTGCTCACCGCGATCACCAATCTGCGTTTTTCTGCCCGATTGGCACGTGAATACGCAGGCCAGCGATTTGACGCCAAGCTGGATGAGATTTTCATCGCTGCCATTTTGTCCGGCTTGCCCAAGCTGCTGAATCTGCTTTCTCCCCAGCATTCCATGCTCGTGCTGGAACAGACTGCCGCACATGATTTGCTGGTGGCATGGCACTTTCCGGAACCACTGCTGCAACTGCAAGCGGGCTCGGCAATCGTGACGCCACGCCAACAATTGCAGGTCGCGGTTCTGGCTTTGGCCAATGCCCTCGATCATGGCTGGTGGCAAACCGATGTGCAGCAGGCGCTGGAAGTCATCGTCGAAATCCTGCAAATACCGCAAGACGAGTGCTGGATGATTGCCAGCAGCGGCGTGCTGCGGTTTGTGCGCAAAGAAGGCGACCGTGTTACGCGTTTGCAAGCGGCGTACGCTTTGCCCATGTTGCCTGGTGAATGGGAAAAGCCAGCAGAGGTCGCTCCCGCAGCAGCGGCGGCACCCCAAGCCACGGCGATCATGTTTGCTGAGCGGTTGCATGCATTGCATGAGGCCTGCAAGAAAGGGGTCAAGCCTTCGCAATTGATCGAACTGGCCCTGCGTGTCTTTACCGATGGTCTTGCTATCCAGCGCGTGGCTTTTCTGGTTTTCTCCGAGCCGGACAACCAGTTGCGTGCCCGCTTCGTGCAAAGCCCGGAAATTCATGATCGTTTGCGCGATTTCACGTTGCCGATGGATAACGTTCATCTGTTCGCGCGGCTGATGCAAAAACCGCAAGCCGTCTGGTTGAGCGAGGCGACGCGCAGCAATCTGCAAAAACTGCTGCCGGGGACGTGGCTGCAACGGTTTGGCGCGGGCGATTTTTATGCGATGTCGGTGTTCATGAACGACAGGCCGGTTGGCCTGTTTGTGGGTCAGCGTACCGCCAGCCTTGCGCTTGATGAAACCACCTTTACCCAATTCAAACAGGTTTGCCTGCTGGTCAGCCGTGCGCTAGCCGAACGCAACGCACGCGCTTGAGTCGTACCCAAGGATTACCCATGGAAGTCATCCATTCCCCGCACAATGCGCTGTACAAGCTTTGCCACAAGCTGGCAACGCACCGACGGGACCGACTGAAACAGAAAAAGACCCTGCTGGATGGCGCGCACCTGGTAGCCGCCGCACTTGATGCGCAATGGCCATTGGAAAAGCTGCTGGTCACGCCTGATGGATTGGCCAACCCAGAAAATTTCGCCTTGATCGTCGCCAGCGGTGTTGACGCTACCGTGCTGGACCCCGCGTTGTTTCAAACGCTAACTGAACTACCCAGCCCTACGGGTTTGATCGCGCTGGTGGCGATCCCGGACGCGCCTGCGATGCGCAGTGATGGCCTGTGTTTGCTGCTCGATGGCGTACAAGATCCGGGCAACGTAGGATCCATGTTGCGCACTGCAGCTGCGGCAGGGGTGGATCAAGTGCTGTTATCCAGCCAATGCGCCGACTTATGGTCGCCCAAAGTATTGCGAGCGGGAATGGGCGCGCATTTTGCACTCAACCTGGTTGAACGAGCCGATTTGCTGCAGTTTGCCGAGCAGTTTTCCGGCCGCCTGGGTGCGCTGATGCTGGATGGGGCTGTGGATTTATATGAGGCCCGCTTGCATGGCGATCTTGCGCTGGTTATGGGTTCCGAAGGGCAGGGTGTGTCTGAAGAACTGAGTCAACGGGCGCAATTGCGGCTCAAAATACCGATGCATGCCGGGATTGAATCGCTCAATGTCGGCGCCGCAACCGCTATCTGCCTGTACGAACGACTCCGGCAGACTCGCGCAGTCTGATATCCGCCGGTTGCGGGGAGGATCGCGAGTTATAATTCGGTTGTCTTTGATTGTCGTGGTGCCGATTACTTATCCACCCTCAGCAGCGGAACAATGCCATGCCCAATTTCCCGGACGGCCTTTACTACCAGACCAGCCTGCCGCTGGCCTGGCTGGATGCGCCAGTGCAGAGTGAACTGGAGGCCCAGCGTTATCTGGAAGTACTGGAAGCCATGGAGCAGCATCCGCATGAGGGTATTGAGGTCTCGCAAGTCGAAGCGCGGCTGGATTTGCAGTTACTGTGGCTGGCGCGCTTGCTGACACCGCAAAAACCACCGGAGCGTGATGCCGAGATTGGCATCGAGCACATTCGTTGGTCGCAAACTGATGCGCCACAGGTTGGCGCCGAAGGTTATGTGGGGATGATATTGAGCCCCAGCCTGCCGTATCTATTGAGTATTGCTGCCACCATCACCGAGGTAGAGCCGGTCGATGGCGCCGTACAGGTCATGGCCACCTGGACGTGGCAGATACAGAGCTTGCGTGAAGCGTTTGAACGTACTGTTTTCCGTCACCATCGCGTGCAAATTCGCCGCAATCGTGGAGCCGTTTCTTGATTTTTGATGCCATTCCCGCCACTTGGCAGCCCGTGCTGTCGTCCTTACGCAATCAACCTTCACTCGTCAAACTGGGCGAATTTCTCGATGCCGAGATCGCTGCCGGTAAAACCATCTATCCGTCGCGGGATCACTGGTTTGCCGCGCTGGAGCATGTTGCGCCTGCCAACGTCAAAGTGGTGATTTTGGGACAAGACCCTTATCACGGCGCCGGTCAGGCGCACGGCTTGAGCTTTTCAGTGCCGCAGGGCGTGCGCAAGCCGCCGTCACTGGCCAATATCTGGAAAGAAATCACCCGCGATCTGGATATAACCCCGCCGCAAGATGGCTCGCTCACCGGCTGGGCAGATCAAGGGGTGTTGTTGCTCAACACTGTGCTGACGGTTGAAGCGGATTGCGCCGCTTCACATGCCAAACGGGGCTGGGAAGTGCTGACCGATGCCATCATTGCCCAACTGAGTGCGCAGCAAGAAGGGATTGTGTTCATGTTGTGGGGCAGCCATGCGCAAAAGAAAGGCGCGCTGATCGACCGCAGCAAACATCTGGTGCTGGAGTCGGTGCATCCTTCTCCGCTTTCGGCGTACCGCGGATTTATCGGCAATGGTCACTTTTCTGCAGCCAACCGCTATTTGCAGGAACACCACCGGCAGCCGGTGGATTGGGCCAATGCCTGACTCGTTCTGGCCAGCACCTGAAAACAAGACAGACAACAACTCGCACAAGAAACGAAACCATGTCCGTTATTCTCGCCATTGATATCGGCGGCACCCAGATCAAATACGGCATCGTGGCCGACGACGGCGCGGTGCTGCACCATGCTCAAGTTGATACCCCAGCCACTCGCGGCGGCCTCTATCTGCTGGATTATCTCTGTGAATTGGCCGCGCCACTGGTGCGCGAGTTTGCCCCGATCGGCATCGCCGTCAGTTCGCTCGGGCTGATTGACCCGGTCACGGGCACCATCCTCGGCGCCGCAGAAGCTGTGCCCGACTATGCAGGCTGTTCGCCCAAAGCCGCACTTGAAGCGGCTTTCAAGGTGCCGGTAACTGTCGAAAATGATGTCAATTGCGTCGCGCTGGCCGAAGGCTGGCAGGGCGCCGCCAAAGGCGTGCAACATTTCATTGCGCTAACCATTGGCACCGGCATTGGCGGCGGCATTGTCATCAACGGCAATCTGTATCGTGGTGCGCGCGCGGCGGCGGGTGAGTGGGGTTATATGCGGATCGCCGGCAAGATGTGGGAGCGATATGCGTCCATGTCGGCCTTGATCCGCACCGTCGAGGCGGCAACGGGTGAGGGCAACTGGGACGGTAAGCGCATTCTGGCCGAATACGATGCGAAAAATGCGCAGATTTGTGCCGTCGTTGCCCAATGGCTGGACCTGTTGGCGACTGGCATCGCCAACCTGATATACGCTTTCAATCCGCAACGTGTGATTGTGGGTGGTGGAGTCAGTGCGCGCGGCGAGCCGTTCCGGCTGGAACTGGCCAATGGCATCGATGCGGTGCTGGAGCCGGATTTTCGCGGCATGACCGAAATCTGCCTCGCCAGCGCTGGCAACCACGCCGGCATGATCGGCGCCACTCGCAACTGGCTGCTGACCAATACGCCAGATCACGCGCTCCAGACCCCATCATTCTGAGCCTGTCACCCAGGCCGCCCGGAGACAAAATTGAAAATCCTGTTCAACCACATCGGCTTTACCCTCAACTCTCGCAAAACAGCGGTGATCGAAGCCCCGGCTGACGCATCGCTGCTTACCTTTTCGGTCTTTAACGCGAGCACGGGGGAAAAGGCGCTGGCGGGCACAATTCAGTTCAGCGGCCCGGTCGCAAAGTGGAAGGATTGGCAATTCTGGCAAGCGGATTTTTCAGCTTTGACCGAATCGGGCGAATATTTCCTGGTGGTGGACGGGCAAACCCCGCCGCTGGTGTCGCATACCTTTAGCATCGCCGCAGACCTGTTTGGCGGCCAAATGCTGTCGGATATCGTGCATTACATCAAAGGCCAGCGCTGCACCGGTCTGTACGACAACGCCGACCGCAGCCGTCCGAAGTGGGGCAGCGACGAGCACCGCGACGTGCATGGTGGTTGGTACGACGCTTCAGGCGATTGCTCCAAGTATCTGTCGCATCTGTCCGTCGCCAACTTCATGAATCCGCAACAAACTCCGCAGGTAGTGTGGAACTTGATTGATGGCTGGGCCCAACTACCGCCGCAGGCTAAGTGGTTCAACGAACGTATGGTGGATGAAGCGCTGCACGGCGCGGATTTTCTACTGCGCATGCAAGACCCTGCCGGTTTCTTCTACATGACCTTGTTCGATAAATGGTCAAAAGATGAAAACCAGCGTGACCTGTGCGCCTATGCCACGCAGCAAGGCATCAAGTCGGACCAGTACCAAGCTGCGTTCCGCCAGGGGGGCGGGGTGGCGATTGCCGCATTGGCGCGGGCGAGCCAGTTGCCGCGTGATGGTGAATTTGCGCGTGCGGCGTACCTGGTTGCCGCAGAAAAGGGCTTTGCCCATTTGCTGGCCCACAACACCGAATACCTGGACGATGGTGTTGAGAACATCATCGATGATTACTGTGCACTGCTGGCCGCGACCGAGTTGCTGGCGGTGACGGGTGATGGCGTATACGCCGATGCCGCCATCCGCCGCGTGCTTAACCTGCTGGAGCGCCAGCAAGATGCCGGCTGGTTTGTGGCCGACGCAGCGGGTGAGCGCTCGTTCTTTCATGCTGCCGACGCCGGCCTGCCGCATATCGCGTTGATGCGTTATCTGGAAGTAGTGCCCGCCAGTCCGTTAGCGGGTCGTATCCGCGAGAGCCTGCGCCAGGCTTTTGCCTGGGAAACCCGCATTACTTTTGATGAAGTCGCCAATCCGTTTGGCTACCCACGACAGTTTATTAAACAACCGGGCAGCGCAGGGCAGACACAATTCTTTATTCCGCATGACAATGGCACCGGTTACTGGTGGCAAGGCGAAAACGCCCGGCTGGGGTCGATTGCCGCTGCTGCTGGTCGGGCTCAAAAGCTGTTTGCCGACGAGACTGACCTGGCTCAAGCGCTGGACCACTATGCGCAAAGCGCGCTGGACTGGATACTGGGCGCCAATCCGTTCGACGCCTGCATGTTGCAAGGTTGGGGCCGCAATAACCCGCGATACGAAACGGGCTACTACAATGCACCTGGTGGTGTGTGCAACGGCATCACCGCCGGGTTCGATGATGAAGCCGATATCGACTTCAAAAAATCAGAAATAGCGACCATGGCCAATAGCTGGCGCTGGACCGAACAATGGATGCCGCATGGCGCGTGGCTGTTCCTCGCGCTGTGTAGCCGTAACAACCTGGAGTAAACAGTAATGACAATCGTGGTGACCGGCGCGGCCGGCTTTATCGGGTCCAATATCGTCAAGGCGCTGAACGAGCGCGGTGAAACCGACATCATTGCGGTAGATAACCTCACGCGTGGCGACAAGTTCCGCAATCTGGTGGATTGCCAGATTGCGCACTACGTCGACAAAACCGAGTTCATTGCCGAATTGGCCAGCGGCCGCTGGGATGGCCAGATTACCGCCATCCTGCATCAGGGCGCATGTTCGGACACTATGGAACACAACGGCAAGTACATGATGGAAAACAACTATCAGTACACGCTGGGATTGTTTGAATGGTGTCAGGCCGAGGAAGTCCAGTTTATCTACGCTTCCAGCGCCGCCACCTATGGCGCGGGCACCAACGGTTTTCACGAAGACCCGGAGTGCGAATCGCCGCTGAACGTGTATGGCTATTCCAAATTGTTGTTTGACCAGGTTCTGCGTCAGCGTTGGGATGATCTCTCCGCGCAAGCCGTGGGTTTCCGTTACTTCAATGTGTACGGTGACCGCGAGTGGCACAAAGAACGCATGGCTTCGGTGGCGTTCCACCATTTCAACCAGTACCGCCAGACCGGCAAGGTCAAACTGTTTGGTGAATACGGCGGCTATCCGAATGGCGGCCACACGCGTGACTTCATCTCGGTTGAAGACGTGGTCAAGGTCAACTTGTGGTTCCTCGATAACGCGGAAATCTGTGGCGTGTACAACGTCGGCACTGGTCGCGCCCAGCCGTTTAACGATGTCGCGCTCGCGGTGGTGAACACGTGCCGTGCTGCCGAAGGCAAGCCAGCACTGACGCTGGAGCAAATCCTGGCCGAAGGCATCCTGGAGTACACCGATTTCCCCGACGCCCTTAAAGGCAAATACCAAAGCTTTACCGAAGCGGACCTCACGCTGCTGCGTGAAGCGGGCTATGACGAGCCATTCCTGAGCGTGGAAGAGGGTGTGCAGCGTTACGTGCAGCAATTGCTGAAACGCTGATTTCTCTGGTTAGTCAGTCCAACTGGAAGCCGGAACCACGTCACGCGGGTTCCGGCTTTTGTTTGCCTTTGCGAACGTATCTTCGGCTTCGCCAACCTGATGCCAATTGCAAAGATCGCTTCCGGCCAGCACGAGAGCAGGATCAACCGGACCGTATTCTTGCTCTGATGTGGCTGCGCGACGCAAATGAAAACGCTTGCGAAATGCCGCTGGAGACAACCCCTTGGCGATGCCAAATTGCTTGTAAAAGTGGCTGGGACTTGGAAAACCGCTTTCTTCAGCGATCAATTGAATCGGCATTTGCGTGGTAATCAACAAATTGCAGGCATGACCGATACGCAACTGACTGAGCAAACCCGTCATGCTGTCGTGCAATTGTTCACGTAACAGCCGTTTGATGGTGGCCTCGCTGGTGCTGGTTTCAGCGGCCAGATCGGCCAGCGTAACCGGCTCGCGATAATGCGCGTGCAGCCAGGCAAGGGCTGTCTCGATCCGTTTATCCTGGGTGTCCGGGGTAAACGTGCCGCCGATCAAGCGCGCATCGTGGTCACGCGGGATTTGCCCGAAAATCTGCAGCAGACAACTCAGACGTTCCAGCCCACTGGTCTGATGCAGTCGATCAAACAGCGGTAGCAAGCGTTGAATGCAGGCTGGGCTGAACTCCACGCCTTGTTGCACGCCACGTAACCACTCACAAAACCCCATCAGTTCGGGCAAGCCGATTGCCGCCAGTTGTTCCAGCCATTCGCGCGTAAAAAAGATCACCTGAACTTCTTGCGGTTGGCCATCTGCACGGCTCTGCGCTTGCCAGGTGTGTGCCTGATTGGGCGCAACCAGCACCAGATCCAGTTCACCGAAGGAAGCAACATCGCCGCCGACATAGCGCATGCCGCGCGCACGCCGTGTCAAGGTGAGCTCGAACTCTGGATGGTAGTGCCAGGCAAATGGCACACGCTCAACTTGCAAGTATTGGTAATGCCAGCGCTGCCCGAAAGTCTGGCCAACCAGTTCACGTATAAGCATACGGGTTAAACCTTAGGGGTTGATCTGAGCTAATTGTAGAGAAATTTGCACCATAACTGAACGTTAAATCCAGGTGTCAGCCTAAGATAAACAACATTGAGTAATACCGGACTAACGGTAATGAGGTTCTATATGCAGCAACATCGCGCGCAGGCTTTTTTGTTTGATATGGATGGCACCCTGATCGACTCGCATCTGCTGGTCGAGCGCGTGTGGGAGGCGTGGTGCGCCCGCTGCGATCTGAATCTGGACGACATCCGTCAATACACCCATGGTGTGCGCACCGAAGACACTGTGCGCATGGTGGCACCGCATCTGAATGTGGGCGCAGAAGTGGCATGGATGGAAGAAATTGAAACCGACACCACTGGCGGCATTGCGCCATTGCCCGGCGCGGTCGAGTTTCTGGCGCAAGTGCCCGCCGGACGTTGGGCCGTGGTTACGTCGGCGTCGTTTCCGGTGCTCAAAGCGCGTTTTGACGCCTGCGAAATCCGCCTGCCTGAGGTGGTGGTGACTTCAGAAAACGTCGAACGTGGCAAACCGGCGCCCGATCCTTATCTGCTGGCCGCCCAAAAAATGGGAATTGATCCACGCAATTGCATCGTGTTTGAAGATGCACCAGCTGGTATGGCGTCGGCTCTGGCTGCGGGTTGCCGCGTAGTGCTGGTTGGCGATTTCATTTCACGTGAGCCCGGCGTTATTGGTCACATCACCGACTTTGCGCAGCTGACCTTCTCGGTTGATGGTGACTTGCTGCTCAGTGCGCCCGAACCGGTTTTGAAGGGCCTGCGCGCTATCGCCTGATAACGCCCGAAAGGCGGCACGCCATGATCAGAGTATAATTACTCTCATTCACGGAGTGCCGCATGTTCAAATACCTTGAAGATTTCGTAGGCAACACCCCGCTGGTCAAGCTCAAGCGCTTGCCTGGCAATACCAGCAACACCGTCCTCGTCAAGCTGGAAGGCAATAACCCGGCTGGTTCAGTCAAAGATCGCCCAGCGCTGTCGATGATTCGGCACGCCCAGGAGCGTGGCACCATTAAACCCGGCGATCGCCTGATCGAAGCCACTTCTGGCAATACCGGCATCGCGCTGGCCATGGCCGCTGCCATGATGGGTTATCGCATGACCCTGATCATGGCCAAAAGCTCCAGCGTTGAACGGGTGCAGACCATGAAAGCGTTTGGCGCAGAGGTTATTCTGGCGGAAAGCATGGAAGCCTCGCGCGATCTGGCCGCGACCATGGTCGACCAAGGTCAGGGCATCATGCTGGATCAATTTGCCAATCCGGATAACCCGCTGGCGCACTACGAAACCACCGGCCCGGAAATCTGGCGTGATACCGAAGGCACCATTACCCACTTTGTTTCCAGCATGGGCACCACTGGTACCGTGATGGGCACGCAGCGTTATCTCAAAGAGCAAAACGCCAATATCCAGATTATTGGCGTACAACCATGTGATGGCGCATCCATTGCAGGTATTCGTAAATGGCCCGCCGAATACGTGCCCGCTATTTGTGACTGGAGCAAACTCGACCGCGTAATGGAAGTTTCGCAGCCAGAAGCGGAAGAAATGACTCGCCGTCTGGCACGCGAAGAAGGCATCTTTGCCGGTGTTTCATCCGGCGGCGCGCTGGCTGCTGCGCTTCGATTGTCGGCCGAAGTCGAAAACGCCGTCATTGTGTCGGTTGTTTGCGACCGCGGTGACCGTTATCTCTCCACCGGGATTTTTCCGGCATGAAGCATTGTGTATTGCTCTCCCACGCCACCTGCTTCACTCAAATAGCGAGGCCGCAGGCATGATGGTTCCCGTCGATTTGCATTGCCACTCCAATTTCTCGGACGGCTTGCTGCCACCGCAGGAAGTGACCCGCAAGGCCGCCGAACGTGGCTGCAAACTGTTTGCACTGACCGATCACGACGACACCCGTGGCCTGGCGTTGGCGGCAGAAGAAGCCGCCAAATACGATATGAAGTTTCTCAATGGCGTAGAAGTCTCCGCCAGTTGGGGTAAGTACACGCTGCATATTGTCGGGTTGAATGTTGATCCGGCTAACCCGGTATTGTCTGAAGGCTTGGCCAGTGTCCGTGCCGGGCGTGATGACCGCGCCCAGCAGATGAGTGCCTCGCTGGCGCGGGTCGGCCTGGATAACGTACTGGAAGGTGCCCGCAAGTACGCCGAAAACCCGGAAATGATCAGCCGTACCCACTTCGCCCGCTATCTGGTGGAAATCGGCGCGGCCAAAGATACCAAATCCGTGTTCAAGAAGTTTCTGGTACGCGGCAAGCCTGGTTATGTGGATCACGAGTGGGCGCGCATGCATGAAGCCATCGAGTGGATTCGCGCTGCTGGCGGCGTAGCTGTTCTGGCGCATCCTGGCCGCTACGAAATGGGTAACGAGACCATGCGCGTGCTACTCACCGAGTACCGACGCCTGGGTGGCGAAGCAATTGAAGTCGTCTCCGGCAGCCACGGCGCTGCAGAGGTAGGGCGCTTTGGCCGGTTGGCGCAAGAGTTTGGCTTTATGGCGTCTTGCGGTACCGATTATCACGCTACTGGTGAAGGCGCTCGCGAACCGGGCTTGAATCCTGAACTGCCAATTGGTTGCACGCCAGTGTGGGCACAATGGTTACCGGAGCACGCATGACCACGGTGGTGCTCTATGCGGCTATCTCGCTAGACGGCAAACTCGCCCGCAGTAACGGTGATCTGGACTGGTTGCCGCAAGTCGATCCGCAAGGCGGCGACTTTGGTTATGGCGAGTTCTATGCCGGAATCGATGCATTGGTAATGGGGCGCGCCACGTTCGACCAGGTGCTGACCTTCGGTACCTGGCCGCATGCGGATCGGCCGTGTTATGTGTTTAGCCACCACGCTTTACCCACCCAGCCGGTATCCAGCACTTTGCAACGGGTTGATGAGCCGGTAGCTGACTGGCTGCAAAGCATGCAACGCGCCGGTTTTGAGCGCATCTGGCTGGTTGGCGGCGGCAAACTGGCTGCCGATTTTTTCACGGCTGGCCGCATTGATGAGCTGATTCTGACGCTGGTGCCTGAGGTTTTAGGCGAAGGCATCGATCTTTTTGCCGGGCCAGCCGCGTCATCCTGGCAATTGCAGCGCACACAAGCATTACCCGGCGGGCTGTTCCAGCTACACTATGCCCGCTCCACCACCCAGGTACTTGACCGGGCGGACTCCTGACCTTATCTGTTGAGACATGGCCCAATTCTTTTCAATACACCCTGAAAACCCGCAAGCGCGTCTGATCAAACAGGCCGCAGACATTGTCCGCAAAGGCGGATTGATCGTTTATCCGACGGATTCCTGCTACGCCCTGGGCTGTCGGCTGGACGATAAAGACGCGCTGGAACGCATCCGCCGCATCCGGCAACTGGATGACAAGCACCATTTCACGCTGGTTTGCCACGATCTGTCGCAACTGGGCACGTATGCCCGCGTCGACAATCGCACCTACCGCATGCTCAAAACCGCGACGCCAGGCAGCTACACATTTATCTTGCAGGCCACCAAAGAAACACCGCGTCGCGTGTGGAACCCCAAAAAGCAGACTATTGGTTTGCGGGTGCCGCAGCATCCGGTCGCGCTGGCCATGCTGGAAGAAATGGGCGAGCCGCTGCTGTCATCCACGCTTATCTTGCCCGGCGATGATTACGCGCTAACCGATGTGTGGGATATTCGCGACCGGTTGGAACACGATGTCGATCTGATTATTGATGGCGGTTATTGCGGTATCGACCCGAGTACTGTGGTTGATCTGTCTGGCGAGAACCCGGTGGTGTTGCGACAAGGCAAGGGCGACGCCAGCTTGTTTGGCGGTTAACCGTGGGTGATTGAACCCTTGGTCGCACATCTGCTCCATTCACGACGGCACTGCGATTCCCGCAGTGCCGTTTCCGTGCGATGATTCTGCGCACGCTCGCTCAAGCTCCTTCCGGTAAGGCCACATGGATATCAATTCCTTTATTCAGAACGTTTGCATTTACGCGTTGCCCGTTTTGTTTGCGATTACCCTGCACGAAGCCGCGCATGCCTATGCAGCCAAGAAATTTGGTGATCCAACTGCCTTTTTGATGGGGCGCATGACGCTCAATCCGATCAAGCATATTGATCCGCTGGGCACCATTGCCTTGCCGTTGCTGTGTTTGTTGTTGCCGGGCAGTTTTCTGTTTGGCTGGGCCAAGCCGGTGCCGGTCAACTTCGGCGATTTGCGCAACCCCAAACGCGATATGCGCTGGGTGGCGCTGGCTGGCCCGGCTGCCAATCTGGTGATGGGCATACTGTGGACACTGGTGCTGGGCGCAGTCATTCACGCCGCTGAAGGTGATTTCATGTTCCCGCTGCGGCAAATGGCGCAGGCCGGTGTGCAGATCAACGTGGTGTTGATGGTGTTGAACTTGATTCCGATTCCACCACTGGATGGCGGGCGGATTCTGGTCTCCATCCTGCCTATCAAAGCGGCCCAGACGGTGGCGCGCATTGAACCCTATGGCATGATCATCGTGCTGGTGCTGATGATGACCAAGGTGCTGTTTTTGGTAATGAGCCCGTTTATGGCGCTCACCTTCCAGTTCCTGCAGTTGTTTTTGAGGCCTTTTCTGTAAACCGCTTTGCGCGCGGTTGTGTTGCATATACTAATAAAATTAACTGGATCAAGGATTTAACATGTTTCCCGATCGTGTTCTCTCAGGCATGCGCCCGACCGGCAAGCTGCATCTCGGTCATTATCACGGCGTGCTCAAGAACTGGGTCAAGCTGCAAAGCGAATACGAATGCCTGTTTATGGTGGCTGATCTGCATGCGCTGACCACGGCGTATGACGATGTAACTGTCATCGAGAAGAGCGTTTGGGACATGGTGATCGACTGGATTGCTGCCGGAGTAGACCCCGCACAAGCCACCATTTTTATCCAGAGCCGGGTGCCGGAACATGCCGAGCTGCATTTGTTGCTGTCGATGATTACGCCGCTGTCCTGGCTGGAACGCGTACCGACATACAAAGACCAGATCGAAAAGCTGTCCAGCAAAGACCTCGGCACCTACGGATTTCTGGGCTACCCGCTACTGCAAGCCGCTGACATTCTGCTGTATCGCGGCACGCTGGTACCCGTAGGCGAAGATCAGGTGCCGCACGTTGAGATCACCCGCGAAATCGCCCGACGCTTCAATCATATGTTCGGCAAAGAACCCAACTTTGCTGAAAAAGCCGAAGCCGCCATCAAGAAAATGGGTGGCAAAAAAGGCAAGTTGTATGAAGAGTTGCGTACGCGTTATCAGCAAGAAGGCGATGTAGAGGCGCTCGAATCCGCTCGTGCCATGCTGGCCGACACGCAGAACCTGAGCCACGGCGATATGGAGCGGCTGTTTGGTTATCTGGAAGGCGGCGGCAAGATGATCCTGCCGGAATCCCAGCCCTTGCTGACCAGTGCCTCGCGTATGCCCGGGCTGGATGGCGCCAAGATGTCCAAGTCTTATGGCAACACCATCAGCCTGCGCGAAGACTCCGATGTCGTCGCCAAAAAAATCCGTCAGATGCCCACCGACCCGGCGCGTGTACGTCGCACCGATGTGGGCGATCCGGAAAAATGCCCGGTTTGGCAGTTGCACCAGGTTTACTCCGAAGACAGCACCAAACAGTGGGTGATTGAAGGCTGTAAAACAGCAGGGATCGGCTGTATCGAATGCAAGCAGCCGGTGATTGATGGCGTGCTGGCCGAACAAAAGCCGATGTTTGAACGCGCCCAACCGTATCTGGAAGACCCGACGCTGGTGCGTAACCTGGTGGCCGATGGCTGTGAGCGGGCGCGTGATCTGGCGCGCGAAACCATGCGTGATGTGCGCGAAGCCATGGGCCTGGGCTACGATTGATGTCCACTGGTGACCTTTCGCTGTGAATGCGCCTGCCCATCCTGCCGCCGAGCCCACGGAACCGCTGCCGCTAGCCACTGAAGGTGAGGCCGTGTTGCCGCTGGCCTTGGCGCATGTCTTTGGTGAAGTGGTCACTGAGTATCCGCAAGACCTCTATATTCCGCCTGATGCCTTGCGCGTGCTGCTGGATGCCTTTGAAGGTCCGCTGGACCTGTTGCTGTATCTGATCCGCAAACAGAACATCGACATTCTTGATATCCCGATGGCGCGCGTTACTGCGCAATATATGGAATATGTCGATGTGATGCGGGTCGATCGGCTGGAGTTGGCGGCTGAATACCTGCTGATGGCCGCCATGCTCATCGAGATCAAATCCCGCCTGTTGCTGCCCAAGCCTGCGAGCAGCGAAGAGGGCGATGAAACCGATCCGCGTGCCGAACTGGTGCGGCGCTTGCTGGAATACGAACAAGTCAAACTGGCGGCGTACGAACTGGACCAACTGCCGCAAGCCGGACGGGACTTCCAGTTGGTGAGCGTGCTGTTTGAAAAAGACATGGTGGTGCGCTTGCCCGAAGTGCGTCAGGAAGACCTCAAAACCGCATGGATGGCTATTCTGGCGCGGGCCAAACGCAACAAGAGTCACACCGTAAAACCGGATGAGTTGTCTGTGCGTGAGCAAATGACGCATATCCTCAAGCTCTTGAAGGATGGCCGTTACGCCCGTTTTGAAACACTGTTTGATACCACGCGCGGCGTGCCGTTGCTGGTGGTGACGTTTATCGCGGTGATGGAGCTGGTGAAAGAGAAATACATCTGGGTGAATCAGGATGAAGGATTCGCCCCCATTTACGTTCGTCTGGCTGGTGCTTCGGCCGATGAAGTCATGCCCTTACCGCCTGAACACTGAGCCTGGTCCATGAGCACCTCTGTATCCACTTCCAGTCTTTATGACCGAGCCCACATGCAAAAAGTGCTGGAAACAGCGCTGCTGGTGGCGCCAGAGCCGTTGTCGCTGGCTTCGCTAAAAATCCTGTTTGCCGAGGAAATCCCCGGTGCTTTGATTAACGAACTGCTGGAAGAAATCCAGCAATCGTGGTCAGGGCGTGGCGTAGAGCTGATCAAGGTGGCGTCTGGCTGGCGTTTTCGCGCGCGGCTGGAAATGCAGCCCTATCTGGAAAGGCTCAACCCGGAGCGCCCACCACGCTATTCGCGTGCAGTGATGGAAACGCTCGCCATCATCGCCTACAAACAGCCGGTTACCCGTGGCGACATTGAAGAAATTCGCGGCGTAACGGTATCCAGTCAGATCATCCAGACGTTGAAAGAACGCGGCTGGCTGGATGTGATTGGCCATAAAGAAGTCCCGGGCCGTCCTGAGTTGCTCGGCACTACCAAACAATTCCTGGATGATCTGGGGCTGGCTGGCCTGGCTGCACTGCCGCCACTACAAGAACTTGGCAATATGGTGTTGCCTGGCTCTGGCGATGCCACCACTGAGTAATCCTGGCCTGGTTTGCCGGCTGGTCTCTCAAGCAAACCCGGTTTTTCCCCCGCGACAGGCGTATCTGCTCTGCTAGAATGGCCCTTTTCGTCTTAACCTCTGATAAGTCCATGCTGAATATCTACAACACACTCGCCCGCGAGAAACAGGAATTCGTCCCCATCACCCCAGGCTTGGCCAAGATGTATGTCTGCGGCATGACGGTGTACGACTACTGTCACCTCGGCCATGGGCGCGTGATGGTGGTGTTCGACATGGTCTCGCGCTGGCTCAAGGCCAGCGGTTACGAGGTTGATTACGTGCGCAATATCACGGATATCGACGACAAGATCATCAAACGTGCCGCCGAAAACGGCGAAACAATTGGTGAACTGACCACGCGTTTTATCGACGCCATGAACGAAGACGCCGACGCCCTTGGCGTACAGCGGCCCAACCATGCGCCCAAGGCCACCGAGCATATCGATGGCATGCTGGCGTTGATCGGCCAGTTGGTCGCCAAGGGCTTGGCGTATCCCGCACCCAATGGCGACGTGTACTACGCCGTGGGCAAGTTTGAGGGTTACGGCAAGTTGTCCGGCAAGTCGCTGGACGACTTGCGCGCGGGCGAGCGGGTAGAAGTCGACCACAACAAACAGCATCCAATGGATTTCGTACTATGGAAAGCCGCCAAACCAGGCGAGCCAGCATGGGAATCGCCATGGGGTTCTGGTCGTCCTGGCTGGCATATTGAATGCTCGGCAATGAGTTGCTTCCATTTGGGTGAGCATTTCGATATTCACGGCGGTGGCGAGGATTTGCAGTTCCCGCACCACGAGAACGAGATTGCTCAATCTGAAGGCGCGCACGATCACAAGTACGTGAACTACTGGCTGCACAACGGGTTTATCCGGGTGGATGACGAGAAGATGTCCAAGTCTTTGGGCAACTTCTTCACCATCCGCGACATCCTCACCAAGTACGATGCCGAAGTGGTGCGCTTCTTTATTCTGCGCGCGCATTATCGTTCGCCGCTCAACTACAGCGACGCGCATCTGGATGATGCCAAGAACTCACTGACTCGTCTTTACACCGCGCTCAAGAACACGGCAGCGACCGACGTTGCCATCGACTGGACCACGCCTCACGCAGCGCGTTTCAAAGCGGCAATGGATGATGATTTCGGCACCACCGAAGCCGTCGCCGTGCTGTTTGAACTGGCGCATGAAGCCAACAAACAACAATCGGCTGCGCTTGCTGGCGAACTGAAAGTGCTGGCTGGTGTGCTGGGTCTATTGCAACGCGATCCGCAGCAATTTTTGCAAAGCGCCGCTGGTGAAGGTGAACTGAGCGCTGAAGCGATTGATGATCTGATCGCCCAGCGTAAAGCTGCCCGTGCTGCCAAAAACTTTGCCGAGTCCGACCGTATTCGCGATGCGCTGACGGCCGCAGGCGTTGTGCTGGAGGATGGCGCGCAAGGCACTACCTGGCGCCGCGCCTGACCGGCCACGTCTGGCCAGTTGTTGAGCGTTGTATTTGTGCGCATTAAACGCCGGTATCAGGGAAAGCCTGATGCCGGCGTTTTTCATGGGGCCGTGATAATGGCGCATCACGCAATCAAGAGGCTTTTATGTTGCAACTGATCGATCACCCCAACGGCATCCGTGAACTGAATCTGGCCCACGCGCCGGTGAACGCATTGGGGCCGGAGTTGCTGCGTGCATTGCGTGAGCAAATTGCCCTTGCCATCAGCGATGGCATCCAGGGATTGGTCTTGTCCGGCCGCCCCGGTTTGTTCACTGCCGGGCTGGATGTGCCCGCCTTGTTGCCACTACAGCGCCCGGCATTGCGCCAGGCTATGGATGACTTCTTTGGCATCTTTGCTGCGTTGGCGGTCAGTCCGATTCCCGTCGTGGCTGCAATTACCGGGCATAGTCCTGCCGGCGGTGCAGTGATTTCGATTTTCTGCGATTACCGCATCATGGCCACGGGTGATTACCGGATCGGCTTGAACGAGGTCCAAGTCGGGCTGGTTGCACCGGAATGCGTACAAAACGCTTTGCGACGGTTGGTGGGGCCTTACCGCGCCGAACGCTTGTTGGTCGCCGGTAGCATGATTACCGGCGCAGAAGCACATGCATGCGGCATGGTTGACGAACTGCGCCCGGTTGAAGGCGTGGTGCCAGCGGCAGTCGAGTGGCTGCAACAACTGGCTCGGCTGCCACGCCACGCCGTGCTCGCTACCCGTCGTATCGCACGTGCCGAACTGGTGGCTCCGTTTACCGCCGGATTTGATCTGGATGCGTTCCTGGACGAATGGTTTAACCCGGACACCCAAACGGCGCTGCATGCGCTGGTCGCCAGACTCAAAAAATAATCCGGCAGCGCGACAGCCATATGCTTTGGTGCGCCGTCCGTAAGCTTTTCACTTTCAAAGTGTTGTTTAGGTGATTCCACCACTGTCTGGCTTATGCTGACTCGCTATGATGATTGCATGGGGAGGGCGCATGCCAACATCGCTGCAAAACAGGTTTCAATTACTGCGGGAACTGGGGACGGGTTCTCAGGGCAAGGTATGGCTGGCCCACGACAGCAAGACTCAGCGTGAGGTGGTGCTGCGTGTCGGGGCGGTGGGTGATATCGCCGCAGTGGGCCTGAAGCATGCCGGTCTGGTGCCCTTGCTGGAGTGCACGCGCTTCGACGAACAGAGCGCGCTGGTTTACAAATACGAACAGGGTTCGCGTTTGAGCGAACAGCATTTCAGCATCGCACTGGCGGTGGATCTGGTTATTGATCTGCTGGATGCCCTGGCAGTCCTGCATGAGGCAGGGCTCACGCATGGTCACGTCACTGCACATAACATTCTGCTGGATACCCAACAAAAGCCGCGGCTGCTGGACATCGGGACAGGGCGAGGGCTCGCCGCAGATGACGTACATGCGGTAGGCGCTTTGTTTTACATGATTCTGACCGGGCAGACTGCTGCACCAGGCGCAAACCAGCCCAGACCGGAACTTGATGCGGCGCTTGATCAATTGTTGATGAGCGCCCTGCAACCCAGGCCGCCCGCCGCCGCTGCCCTGCGCGATGCCTTGCGCAACTGGCGTGGCGACTCAACGCCCATGGCCGAAGGCGCGCCCGGAACGCTGGAATTTCTGCTGCGCCGTATGCGCCATACCAGCGATTTCCCCGCGCTATCTCAAGCCATCGGCGCAATTAACAAAATTAACGAAGGCGATGCCGAGCGCTTGCAAGTGCTTTCTGGCGTTATCCTCAATGATTTTTCGCTGGTCAACAAATTGCTGCGGCTGGTTAACTCTGCCAGCTATGGCCAGTTTGGCGGCACTATCAGCACCATTTCACGCGCCATCGTCATTCTGGGTTTTGATGCGATCCGCAATCTGGCCATCACGCTCTTGCTGTTTGAGCACATGCATAACAAGGCGCATGCCGCCCAATTGCGTGACGCGGTGTTGCAGGCGTTTTTTGGTGGCTTGCTGGCACGGCAAATTGCGCTGGAATGCGGTGCGCGCGACGCTGAAGAATCACTGATTTGCGGCATGTTTCACCATCTCGGGCGCTTGCTGACGGTGTATTACTTTCCGGAAGAACAGCGCGAAATCACCCGACGCATACAGTCCGGCATGTCGGAGGAGTCTGCGGCCATCGCCGTGCTGGGGATGTCGTGGGATGAGCTGGGTATTGGTGTGGCGCGGCATTGGCTGTTCCCTGAACGCATCGTCAATGCCATGCGCCCACTGCCTGACGGCATGATGCGCGAACCGGCCAGCACGCTGGAACGTTTACGGGTTTACGCCAATCTCAGTGCCCGTCTGGTGCCGCTGGTGGGTGCTGCCCCGGTCAAGCTGAACGAGCCGGTGCGTTTGTTCGGCACCGCTACCGGGCTGGATTTTCGGGGCATGCAACAAGTCATGAAGGCAGCTGGCGCCGCGCTGATGGAGCAACTGGGTGCCATTGGGGTCGATGCGCATCACAGCGTGTTTTTGCAGACGCTGCTGCGTGGCGAGGGTGCCGAACAATCGGCCGATGTTATGGACGACCTTGTGCTGACTAGCGCCACCCAGACGGCGGGTGACGCGGCGGCGGTGCTGTCTGCGGGGGTTCAGGATATTACGCAGGCCTTGGTCAGTAATTTTGCGTTGAATGATGTGCTGCGCATGATTCTGGAAACCATGTATCGCGGAATAGGCTTCGAGCGGGTACTGCTGTGCACGCGCGACGCCAAAAAGCCAATGATTCTGGCGCGATTTGGTTTTGGCAACGATGTAAACAATGTGATTCCGCGGTTCCAGATGGATACCACGCAAAAAGGGGACGTGTTTCAGGTGACGCTTGAGCGTAATCTGGATGTCTTGATCGACGACATTGACGCGCCCAGTATCGCCGCGCGCGTACCTCAGTGGTATCGCCAGCAAGTGGCGGCGGCGACCTTTATGCTGTTTCCGATCAAGGTGGGTGATCGTGTACTGGGGTTTTTCTACGGTGATAAAACAGTGCCGGGCTCGATTACGGTGGGCAGCAACGAACTTAATTTGTTGAAGACCTTGCGCAATCAGGCGGTTTTGGCCATTCGCACCAAACAATCGGGCAGTTAGTCCGGCCTTGTGCGCAAATAAAAACGCCGTCAAAAGACGGCGTTTTTTTGATAGTACTGACAATCACACTCAAGCCAGCACGCAAGCAGCCTCGGTACCTTCACTCATTTGACGCAGCGGTGGCAGCGTCTCGGCGCAGATTGCTTGCGCCTTGGGGCAGCGCGTGCGGAACACGCAACCGGTCGGTGGGTTGATCGGCGAGGGCAGGTCACCATTCAAAATCTGGATTACCTTGGCTTGTTCCAGCTTGGGGTCCGGAATAGGAATGGCCGACAGCAACGCCTGCGTGTACGGATGAGTTGGTTGGGCGTACAGCGCTTGCTTGGTCGCCAACTCCATGACATGCCCGAGATACATCACCAGCACGCGATCACTGATGTGTTTCACCACGGCCAGATCATGCGCGATGAAAATTAGTGCCAGACCCATTTCCCGCTGCAACTCTTTGAGCAGGTTGATAATCTGCGCCTGAATCGAAACGTCTAGTGCCGAAACCGGTTCATCACAAATTACCAGCTTGGGCTCCAGAATCAGCGCGCGGGCAATGCCGATGCGCTGTGCCTGACCGCCCGAGAACTCATGCGGATAACGGTTGATCTGCTGCTCGCGCAAACCCACGCGCACCATGATCTTGCGGACACGCGCCATCACTTCGTCATTGGACAATTCCGGACGATGCGTACGCAGCGGTTCACCGATAATCTGCGCCACGGTCATGCGCGGGTTCAGTGATGCCAGCGGATCCTGAAAGATCATCTGGATATCTTTGCGTGCGGCTTGCCAGTCGCCGTGACTGGCACCTTTCATTTCTTTGCCCATCCACACGATGCTGCCATCGGTAGCCGGGATCAGATTAAGCATGGCGCGAGACAAAGTGGATTTGCCGCAGCCGGATTCGCCCACCACACCCAGTGTTTCGCCCGCATACAAATCGAACGAAACACCATCGACAGCCTTGAGCGTGCGTGGCGCTTGCCATGGCCACTTGTTGCCTTGGCGTACCTTGAAATGCACTTTCAGATCACGCACGGACAAAATGAGTTGTTTTTGCTCAGCCATGGACCAGCTCCTTGTGCTTGAGTGCAAACACTTCGGCACCAGCTTTGTGGCAGGCACGCAAAACTTGCGGATTCTCTGGAGTAGCCATCAGCGGCGGCATATCGGTATGGCAGCGCTGATCGGCCAGCGAACAACGCTCACTGAACGGACAGCCCGGTGGCATATGCGCCATATTCGGCGGATTGCCCGGAATCGAGATCAACTCGGCGCCGTCGTGATCCAGTCGTGGCAAGGCGTTCAACAAGCCAATGGTGTACGGATGCGAAGGGCGATAGAAGATGTCGTCAGCCGTGCCGTATTCCATGGTGCGACCGCCGTACATCACCATGACTTTGTCACAGCTGCCAGCCACGACGCCCAGATCATGGGTAATCATGATGACGGCGGTGCCAAAGTCGCGTTGCAGCTCTTTCAGCAAGGTGATGATCTGCGCTTGTACCGTCACGTCCAGCGCGGTGGTCGGTTCATCAGCCACCAGGATTTCGGGCTCGCACAACAACGCCATCGCGATCATGACGCGTTGTCGCATACCGCCCGAAAACTCATGCGGATACATGGTAACGCGGCGGGCGGCTTCGGGAATCTTGACCGCTTCCAGCAGCTCGATGGCCCGTTTTTTGGCGGCCTTGCGACCCATTCCCTTGTGCAGCTCCAGGACCTCAGTCATCTGCCGCTCAACCGTCAGGTACGGGTTAAGCGAAGTCATCGGGTCCTGGAAGATCATGGAAATGCGATCGCCGCGAACCTTGTTCAGGTCTTTGGCCGGCATGGTGAGCAGGTTTTTGCCTTCAAACAGCGCTTCACCCGTGGCCTGGCCGTTGTTGGCCAGCAATCCCATCAGCGCCAGCACGGTCTGGCTTTTGCCGGAGCCGGATTCGCCGACGATGCCGATGGTCTTGCCGCGTTCCAGTTCAAAGTTGACGCCGTTGACCGCACTGATCACGCCGTCGGGCGTGGTGAACTGCACGCCCAGATTCTTTACTTGCAACAAACTCATGGCGGGCCTCAACGATCTTTCGGGTCGAATGCATCACGCAAGCCGTCGCCAATGTAATTGACGCAGCTCAGGGTGAGACACAGGAACAGGGACGGGAACAGCAGCATCCATGGCGTGGCATCCATCTTGCCAACAGAATCGCCAATCAATGCGCCCCAGCTGGTCATAGGCTCTTGCACGCCCAGACCCAGGAAAGACAGCACGGATTCGGTGAGAATCACGCCTGGCACGGTTACCGTGGTGTAGATCGCCACAATGCCCAGCAGGTTGGGCACGATGTGGTTGAAGATGATGCGATGCGTTGGCACGCCAATGGCGTGGGCCGCTTCGACAAACTCACGCGATTTGAGTGTGAGCGTCTGGCCACGTACCACCCGGGCGGTATCCAGCCACGAGAACACGGCGATGGTGATGATTACCAGATAGAACTCACGCCCGAACAACGTCATCATCAAAATGGCGATCAGCAGATACGGGACGGCGTACATCATGTCCACGATCCGCATCATGACCGAGTCGGTCTTGCCGCCGAGGAAACCGGCGACAGCACCCCAGGCAATGCCGATTGCCACGCTGGCCAATGTACCCAGCAGGCCGACCAGCAACGAGATGCGTCCACCAATCAAGGTGCGAACCAGAATGTCGCGGCCCAGTTCGTCAGTACCAAACCAGTGAGTGCCCGCCCAAGTAGGTGCCATGCTGATGGCGCCCCAGTCGGTGTCGTCAAAAGCGTGCGGCAGCAGCGACGGTCCGATTAAACAGGCGAGGGTGATCAGCACCAACAAAACGGTGCTGACTACGGCGGCTTTGTTTTTGGAAAAACGACGGCGCGCATCGGCCCAGGGACTGCGGCCTTTGATGCTGGCGAGCGGCAAATCGGTTACCGCGCCGGCCAGAGCGAGTTTTTTACGTGTGAATAACATGGCCACCTCAGTAACGGATACGCGGATCGAGCAGTGCGTACACCAGATCGACCAGTAAATTGAACAGCACGGCGATCAGGGTGATCAGCACCACCAGTCCCAGCACCAGTGTGTAATCGCGGTTGGACGCGCCATTCACGATCAGCTTGCCTAAGCCCGGCAGCGCAAACACGGTTTCGGTGACAACGGCGGCAGTAATTGAACTGATTGCCAGCGGGCCAAGTACGGAGGCAACTGGAATCAATGCTGGCTTGAGCGCGTGGCGCAAGACGATCGTGCGCAGCGGCAGGCCTTTGGCGCGAGCGGTGCGGATAAAGTTGCTTGTCATCGTTTCGACAAGTCCGGCGCGCATAATGCGGCCAATCGTCGCTACGTTGATGATGCTCAACAAGGCAATCGGCAGCACCATATAGCGTATGCCGCCATCCCAGCCGCCGGCAGGCAACCAGCCGTCACCATCCGGGTGTTTGAGCCAGATAGCGAAGATCAGGATCAAAACCGGTCCGAGCACAAACGAAGGTACGGTGTTGCCAATGTTGCCTAAAAACATCACCACGTAATCAATGGCGCTGTTTTGGCGCAGCGCGGCGGCAATGCCAAGTATGACCCCGACGACCAGGGCGATGAGCATCGAAATGCCACCGATGGTCAGTGATACGGGCAAAGCCTGGGCAACCAGCGAGTTCACGCTCCAGTCCGCGTAGCGGAAAGACGCACCCAGATCGCCATGGGCAAGGTCGTTGAGGTAGTACAGGTACTGCTTCCACATCGGCTGGTCGAGGTGGTATTTCGCCTGCAGATTGGCCAGCACTGCTGGTGAAATCTGGCGTTCGCTATCGAATGGTCCACCTGGGGTTAGGTGCAGCATTACATAGCAAATGGTAATGACGGCCAGCGCGGTGGGGATCGCCCACAGCACCCGGCGCAAGATGTAAGACCACATTTGATTTTCTTCCCGACTGGAACAACAAAAAGGCGCGCCCACGCAGGGCCGCGCCATTATTCCAGAATTCTGGAACGGCTGCGCAAAGGTGCGACTGACGGAAATACCGTATTGTCACAACACTTTGCGCGCTCTCGGTGCTTCTACTTAGTGCTTGATGATGTAGAAATCCTGCGTGAGGTAGTCATCCAGGAAGTTGGTGTTGGTGTAACCACCCACGTACGACTTCACCAGACGTGCCTTGGCGTATTGGAACATCGGGATGACTGCGTAGTCTTCCATTGCGAGTTCCATGGCCTTGGAGAACGCCGCAGTGCGCTTGCCGGCGTCGGTTTGCTGGTTACCGTCAGCAATCAGACCATCCACTGTCTTGCTGCAGTAGAAGGTATCGTTCTGCGCGCTGCCGCAACGGACCAGGTCGAGGAACGACGTTGCGTCGTTGTAATCGGCAATCCAGGCATTGCGAGCCAGTTGATACGCACCGTCATGACGCGTCTTGACGAACACCTTGAACTCCTGGTTTTCCATGCTGGTTTGCAGGCCCAGCTTGTTTTTCCATTCAGAGGCCAGGAAGAGGGCGATCTTCTTGTGCATTTCGTTGGTGTTGTAGGTGATCTTCAGCGTCAGCGGCTTCTTGCCCGGACCATAACCTGCGTCAGACAGCAGCTTTTTGGCTTCGGTTACGCGTTGGGCCATCGGCTCTTTGGTCCAGCTGTAGGTGGTCGGCGTGCCAGCACTGGTGCCTTTCACAAACAAGCTATAAGCCGGAGTCTCGCCATTGCCGGTAACGCGCTGGGTGAGGATGTCGCGGTCAACCACCATCGACAATGCCTGGCGCACGCGCTTGTCTTTGAACTCTGGCAGGTTGTTGTTCATGTTGAAGTAGTAGACGCCCAGCCATGGGGTGTTACGCAGTTCGCCACCAAACTGCTGCTTGAGCGAAGCGTAGATGCCTGTCGGGATTTCGTCGGTCCAGTCCATTTCGCCGGACTTGTACATCTTCAGTGCAGTATCGTCGCTCTCAACCGGGTTGTAGGTCACTTTGGTGATCACAACGGTTTTGGCGTTCCAGTAGTTCGGGTTCTTGACCAGAACTACACGGTTATTTGGTACCCATTCAGCCAGCATGTATGCGCCGTTGGACACCATCTTGCCAGGCTTGACCCAGTCTTTGCCGTTTTTATCCAGCGCTTCTTTTTTCAGCGGGGCCATATTGCCCATCGCCACCAAACCTGGGAAGAACGGCACCACGTCGGTAGTTTTAACTTCAAGCGTGTATTTGTCGGTCGCTTTTACGCCCAGTTCTTTGGGCGCTTTTTTGCCAGCAACGATGTCTTTGGCGTTGGCAATGAATTCATGCAGGATGGTGTATTTGGAACCGGTTTTCGGGTCCACGGTACGCTGCCAGGAGTAAACAAAATCATCGGCGGTCACGGTGCTGCCGTCAGAGAACTTCGCGTCTTTACGCAGCTTGAATACCCAGGTATGCGGGTCGGTCTGCTTCCAGCTTTCGGCTACGCCAGGCAGGATGCTGCCATCGGCGCCGTTGCGAGTCAGACCTTCAAACAGATCGCTGGCGATGTAGTTGGCCGGTTTGGTTTCATACAGGCTTGGATCAAGCGAATCCGGCTCAGTGCCGTTGTGGCGCACCAGTTCTTGTTTGTCTGCCAGTTTGACGCCAGCTGGCACGTTCGCGGCCAGTGCGGTCAGGCTGCAGAGCCCGAGTGACGCGGCAAGCGCCGCTGCAATGATTTTGCGGTTCATGAAGTGCAACTCCTGGCCAATCGTGTTGGCATTTTGATTTGATGTGCCGCCAGCACGCGGGTGGTGCGCTGACAGTCGCCGGGTATAAACAAAACCGCTGCCAAGACTGTAAAGCACGCCCTGACAGCGGATCTTTGTCCTTAGAACAATGCAATCAGACCTACGCTGAGCACCTTGCTGTCGCCAGCACTGGATGCAGTCCAGCCCATGTCTGCGGCAGAGCTCTGAAATCCGTTCTGCCCGCGATTTTTAATGTAACTCGCCTCGGTGTAAAGCAGGGAATGCTTAGAGAGGTTGTAATCTGTGCCAATTTCAAATTGATCGGCGGTCCTCAAGCTCGGGCCGTTATCAAATTTCCCTGCAAACTGATGAACATAGCCAACGCGGGGAGTCCACTTGCCGATGCTGTCTTGCGCCATCAGCAGCACGCTATCGCGTTTCATTTGTGTTGCGGTTGGCGCACTGGCTGGCGCACCGGCCAAGTCCTGTTGCGCATGTTGGTACAGGGCACCAAAGATCATGCCTGGCACAGGGTAGATCTGTGCGCCCAACAAATAGGACTGCATGGATTTACCTTCGGCGCCGGTCGGGTTGTACCAGGCGCCTGCATTCGTGACATCAGACAGGTCGCGGCCGGAGTTGCCGAACTTCTGATAGGCACCATACAAAGCAAACTTTTCCTGAGCGTATTTGGCGGATACGGTGTATCCGTAGGCATTGTCGTTGCTGCCATCCCTGAGTTGATATTCACCCTTGAGTACCAGCCCCTCCCATTTGGGTGAGGTATAAAACAATGTGCTATTCGGGAAGGAGCGATACGTGCCGTCTTTAAATGTGCTCACCAGGGTTGTATTCGATTCAAACAAGTCGAAATCATCCATGACTTGCGAATAGGTGGACTTGGATTTACCCGAGCGAAACGAACCCCAATCTTTGTCGGAAATACCAATCCAGGCTTCGCGACTACCCCACGTGTAACCGCCGGTGTATTGATACAGATTCCATTCCAGCGTGCTGCCATTATCCAGTTTGTCTGAGCCTTTGAAGCCAAGGCGGGCGCCAATATCCTGGTAATACAGGCGATTGCCGCTATTGTTGCCGCTGGTGCCGTAGTCGATAGATGCTTGAGCAATACCGTAAATGGTAACGTCCGCGAGGCTAGTGCCTGCTGCGCAGGTCAAAGCAATGGTCATGGCCAGTTTGGAGAGTCTCATCCCGTCTTTTCCCGTGAATTTTTAGATTTTCGGATCCCGACACTGGTGAAGCGCGTCGGGACGTATTGATCATTTCACGGTCGACGGAAAATTTAAGCCGGTAAAAAGACGAATGGAAAATTGCAGGAAAATAATGTTAGCCGCAACCCATTTTGAAATTGAATGATTAAAAAATTTGAGAAAAATTAAAATAACTATTTCTAATAAATGGTGGATTTGATTTTTGTCAAATTGATGGGAATTTTTCTTACAATGGACATGCTTTTGATCGTGCACTTTACGGCGATTGCGCTGAAATAATAAAGTGCATTGGCATGATTTATTTGCCGGATGGCAGGTTAAATTTATTTGATGCACATTTAATGTGGTGTTCGGGCGACAGGTTTGGGGTTTGTTAAATATTTTTGACCGGAAAATGTACCAGTGGGGTCGAGACATTTCTGAATTTACGGCGTGAATCGGACGAGCAGGCATCGAGGCGTGCTATGGCTACCGCCAAATAAAAATCCGGCCACCTGCAAGGGGGTGGCCGGATTGATGTGTTGCTACTTGCGCTCCCGGAAAACCAACCGGGAACCCACAAGCTTAGAACCATTCAGCGTGGAAGATGCCTGGCTTGTCGGTGCGCTCGAAAGTGTGCGCGCCGAAGTAGTCACGTTGTGCCTGGATCAGGTTGGCTGGCAGGCGGGCAGCGCGGTAGCTGTCGAAGTAGGAGATTGCGGAACCGAAGGTCGGCACTGCAACACCAGCTTGAACGGCAGCAGCAACCACATCACGCAGTGCAGCCTGGTATTCGTTGGCAACGCCAGCGAAGTACGGGTCCAGCAACAGGTTGGTCAGTTGCGGGTTGTTGCGGTATGCATCGGTGATGTTTTGCAGGAAGCCCGAACGGATAATGCAACCAGCGCGGAAGATCTTGGCGATTTCGCCGTATTGCAGATCCCACTTGCTTTCGTCGGACTGGGCGCGCATTTGGGCGAAGCCTTGAGCGTACGAAGCGATCTTGGACAGATACAGTGCACGGCGAACCGACTCAACGAATGCTTTCTTGTCAGCAATGACAGGCTTGTTGGCCGGGCCATTCAGCAGCTTGCTGGCTTGAACGCGTTCGTCTTTCAGTGCGGAGATGAAACGCGCGAACACGGATTCAGTGATCAGTGGCAGTGGTACGCCCAGATCGAGCGCGGACTTGCTGGTCCACTTGCCGGTGCCTTTTTGGCCGGCCTTGTCCAGAATCACATCAACCAGTTCGCCCCCGGTATCAGCATCTTTTTTCTTGAAGATGTTGGCGGTGATTTCGATCAGGAAGCTGTCCAGTTCGCCCTTGTTCCAGTCAGCGAACACGTCGGCCAGTTCGGCGTTCGACAGGCCAACCACATCCTTCAGGATGGCGTAGGCTTCAGCGATCAGCTGCATGTCGCCGTATTCGATGCCGTTGTGAACCATCTTCACGTAATGGCCAGCGCCATCCGGGCCGATGTAAGTCACGCAAGGTTCGCCATCCGGAGCCTTCGCAGCAATTTGCGTCAGGATCGGAGCGACCAATGCATAGGCTTCTTTCTGGCCGCCTGGCATGATCGACGGACCTTTCAGTGCGCCTTCTTCACCGCCGGATACACCGGTGCCGATGAAGTTGAAGCCCAGGTCAGACAATTCTTTGTTACGACGGATGGTGTCGGTGTACAGCGTGTTGCCACCGTCGATAATGATGTCGCCCTTGTCCAGCAGGGGCTTCAGTTGGTCGATGGTGGCGTCGGTAGCGGTACCGGCCTTCACCATCAGCAAAATGCGACGTGGGGTTTCGAGCGAAGCAACGAAATCTTCCAGCGTGTGGTGCGGAACCAGCTTCTTGCCTGGGTTTTCCGCGATAACTTCGTCGGTCTTTTCTGCCGAGCGGTTGTAGATCGAAACCGTGTGGCCACGGCTTTCAATGTTCAACGCCAGGTTACGGCCCATAACGGCCATGCCGATGACGCCGATTTGTTGCTTGGACATTTCTTCTGCTCCTGTCGATGCGCGTATTCGTAGAGCCGCGCCTGTTCTCACGATGGAATCAGCCTCTTGGGCTGAACTTGCCAATGCAAGCCGCCGCAGTGATTTTCGGCTGCATTTGATATGGGGTTTCTTTTCGCCTGATAAAGACGGTCTACTGCAAAGTTGGCACTTGCAGCAGTTGAAACCTCTATTTTCTGCCTGTGGGGTAAACCGCGCTTTCCAGACAAATAACAGTCCAGAGTGTTCCGATGATTCCGGGAGAAGCTGCGTACTTCAACAGTCCTGGACAAGGAAAAGCGGGCCATACATCCGGCACGGGTGCCAGAAAAACCTTCGCATCTTACACCCCTGTGGCTGAAGCTTCTACGCCGTTTCGACGAAACAGTGTTTCCAGTGAGGAAACAAAGCGTTGCTTGTCGGTGGCAAGTTTTGGTGCGGGAAGTAAGACCATTTTGGACTGATTTATTAAATTACTTGAACTGTGACGGCTTATATATTGATTTTATTTGATAAAACCAAAATTCAATATCGCAGGCTCTCGTGGGGCGATAACTGTGGCTGACGGACAAGGTCATGGTTTGTCTGCATCTTCAGTGCCTCCAGTTATTCGAACCAGAATGGGGCGCAACATAAGCGCAGGCCAAGAAAAAGCCCGCATCTGCGGGCCGCTCGAAACGGGGAAGGGCTTAGAGGTGGAATAGATGCTTGGCCTGGATTTTGCGGCTTTGCTCACCGATCTGGTATTCAATGTGATGGAACGAAAGGCGGCGCATTACTGCTTCAATCGTTTCTTTCTGTGCCGTTTCTCCAAGTGGAAAATCCACGATACGGCGCAGGGCCATGTTCTCTGGAAATTCGTGCTGGATTACAGCTTCAAGCACCAGCGAGTCCACCTGTGACGGGGCGAGTGCTTCGCCGAAGTCATAGGTAAATGTCTTCTCGTTTTCGTGCGTTCTGTAGGTGATGCGGATCGGTTTCATGGTGTCACAAGCCTCCTTTTACCTGAGTTGCACTAGGGTTGGGTGAGTGTTATTTCACTGAATATGAATTGTGAACGTGAAACTCAAGCACGAACCAGACCAGTTGCCGATTAGCGGCAAAGAGGGCGTGATAGCTGGCAATGGCTAGCGCATTTGCGGCCAAGAAACTTGAGCCACTACAAGGGGGCTTTCGTGCGTTGAATGGCTGGACGGGAGGGGAGGTGGTCAAGTTCAGGCCGCGCGCGCTCAATCAACACGCCCGGGCCGCTACCAACAGTCCATAGATCTGGATATTGGTCGCAAAATGAAAAAAGCCGCATTGAGCGGCTTTTTCTTGTTCAGTTTTGGCTTGGTCTTTCGTGGCATTGGACCATCTCTGCGCCAAAAACATTCCAAGTCATTGATTTTGCTGGGGATTGTGGAGCGGGCGATGGGAATCGAACCCACGGCTCTAGCTTGGGAAGCTAGGGTATTACCATTATACGACGCCCGCAACGAAGCCCGGATACTACCCGAACGGCTTCGCAGGGGCAAGCTGGCGTAGGCGTGCCAGCCAAGGTGAAGCCTTGTGGCAAGTCACGAAAATAGCATGTTTGACGCAGTCATTTCCGGGGCGCAGATAAACGTGACTAGCCGCATAAAGCGCTGGCGCAGATTGGGCGGCTAGTCACAAAAATATCTGTTTATTGCGGCCGCTCTTTTGCATCAAATACTTGCATAATTTTGTGACTTGTCACATAATTAATCCATATTCAATGCAAGTCACAAAAGGACGCGATCATGAAGCAAGCAGCCGACACCCTGACCGCCGAATTGCCCGGTCTTTCTGTGGTATTGAAACGCGGTCGGCCTTGTGTCGGGGCTCGCCCCATGACGGCGGCGGAACGTAAACGCCGCAGTCGGCATCAGCGCATGCAGTCGGCGCTGACATCGCTGGATGTCACCAGCGTGCAAATTCCGGTGCAGTTGAATGCAGTGGTTGATGAGCGCACGCGGCGGTTGCTGCGCCAGCGGGCCGCAGAGCGAGGCGTGACGATAGGTGTGTTGATCGATGAAATGATGGCGCGCCTGATGAATTAACACTCAAGGGCGCATGTCAGAAGATCGCAACAAAAAAAGCCAGACCGGGTTGAGTGGTCTGGCTTTTTTTGTTTTCAGCGCTGGTCTGGTTTATTCGAACAGACTGTCAAGCAGGTCTTCGTTATTGGCGCCGAGGTTTCCCGCCAGCACCAGCGTGGTTGCATTTTCGATGTCTGGCGAGAACCAGCGATCTTTGTCATAGAACGGCACCTTGGCGCGCAAGTGGCCACGAACTTGAGCCAGGCGCGGCGAGGTGACCAGCGGCGCATGAAAATCCACGCCCTGCGCTGCGGCCAGCAATTCAATGCCAACCACCGTGGCGGTGTTGCGCGCGATATCGTCCAGGCGGCGGCCAGCGAAGGTCGCCATGCTGACGTGATCCTCCTGGTTGGCGGAGGTAGGCAGGCTATCAATACTGGCCGGGTGCGCCAGAGTTTTGTTTTCAGACGCCAACGCCGCAGCTGTTACATGCGCAATCATGAAGCCGGAGTTCAGCCCCGGTGCGTTGACCAGAAACGGCGGCAGGCCAGACAGCGAGGCGTCGATCAGCAGGGCAATACGGCGTTCAGATAATGCGCCAATTTCCGAGATGGCCAAGGCCAGCGTATCTGCCGCAAACGCGACGGGCTCGGCGTGGAAGTTGCCGCCAGACAGTACAGCGTCGTCAGCGCCATTTTCACCGGCAAACACCAGCGGATTATCAGTAACCGCGTTGGCTTCAATCAGCAAAGTGCGGGCGGCTTGAGTGATCAGATCATGACAAGCACCCATTACCTGAGGCTGGCAGCGCAGACTGTACGGGTCTTGGACACGCTCGTCGTTTTCCAGATGGGATTTACGGATTTCGCTGCCCACCAACAACTCACGATAAATGCGCGCAAGACGAATCTGGCCGGCCTGCCCACGCACTTCGTGAATGCGCGCATCAAATGGGGCGTCACTGCCGCGTGCGGCGTCAATTGCCAGCGCGCCGGATAATGTCGCCGCAGCGAACACCCGTTCCGCCATAAACAAACCATGCAAAGTCAGCGCCGTTGAAACCTGCGTGCCATTGATCAGCGCCAGCCCTTCTTTGGCGGCCAGTCGCAATGGCGTGATGCCGGTCTTGGCGAGTACTTCGCGAGCGGGCAAACGCCGGCCATCGAGCCAGGCATCGCCTTCACCCATCAGCGCCAGCGTCATATGAGACAACGGTGCCAGATCGCCCGAAGCGCCCACCGAACCCTTGGCCGGAATATGCGGGATCACCCCAGCGTTGAGTGCCGCCAACAGTGTTTCCACAATCACCGGGCGAACGCCGGAGAATCCGCGTGCCAGACTGCCAATCTTCAGCGCCATCACCAGCCGGGTTACAGCCGGGCTCAATGCTTCACCCACGCCGACGGAGTGCGACAGGATCAGATTGCGTTGCAGTTCTTCCAGTTGTTCATCCGGAATGCGGGTGTGCGCCAGCTTGCCAAAACCGGTATTGATGCCATACGCGGCATGACCCTTGCCGAAAATGCGCGCTACCACATCGGCGGAGGCTTGCACTGCAGGCCACGCTTCTGGATCAAGCACCAGCTGGTGCGGTGCTTGCCACAGATTGCGCAGGTCGTTCAGGGAAAACTGGCCGGGTTTCAGTTGAATGCGTGGGCTCATGCTGCAGGTCCGTTTGATATCTGGTGGATGCTTGCTCGCTGGCAATGGGTGCCAAAGCGTGCGCTTGATTTATGCCGGTTCGCCCTGACTCTGTTGATGTGCCAGGGGCGAATAATTGCCGGTCAGGTTCAATGGATGATGGGCATTCTACGTGTTTTGTTGGTTGTATATACAATTAGCACAAACCCGCATGAACGCACGATTATTTATCGATTCTGATGCCCGCTGCAGCAACACGCAGTCGTTTGGAAGTGGCGCTGACAAGGGCTGCAGATATGACGGTTGCGTGGCGGCGGGTTCAGCAATTTTCGCGCTTGCACACTATGGTGAAAGGGGCTCAATGCACGTAATTGCGTGTTGTTGAGCCTGCCGGTGCTGCTGCCTGTGTGCGCAGTACTGGTCTGTTCGTTACCCCTTGGTGGGTGCCCCCACAAGGCAGGTAAACACCCCGACTGCAAGTTGCAGCGGGGTATAAACGAGAGAGGTTCCCGTGTCCCGCAAAACGCCTATCGAGCGCTACCGCAATATCGGTATCAGCGCGCATATCGACGCCGGTAAAACGACCACCACCGAGCGCATCCTGTTCTACACCGGCGTCAATCACAAAATTGGCGAAGTCCATGACGGCGCGGCCACCATGGACTGGATGGAACAAGAACAAGAACGCGGGATCACGATTACCTCGGCGGCGACCACGGCATTCTGGAAGGGCATGGCCGGCAATTATCCAGAACACCGCATCAACATTATCGATACCCCCGGTCACGTCGACTTCACCATTGAGGTGGAGCGTTCCATGCGCGTGCTTGATGGCGCCTGCATGGTGTACGACTCGGTCGGTGGCGTGCAGCCGCAATCCGAAACCGTCTGGCGCCAGGCCAACAAATACAAAGTGCCGCGCATTGCCTTTGTGAACAAGATGGATCGGGTTGGCGCGGACTTTTTCCGCGTCCAGAAGCAGATTGCCGAGCGCCTGAAGGGCGTGGCGGTGCCGATCCAGATTCCGGTCGGCGCTGAAGACCATTTTCACGGCGTGATCGACCTGGTCAAGATGAAGGCGATCATCTGGGATGACGTCAGTCAGGGCGTGCATTTTGAATATGCCGATATCCCGGCTGATTTGCTCGATAGCGCCAACGAGTGGCACGAGAAAATGGTCGAAGCCGCCGCAGAAGGTGATGAAGACCTGCTGCAGAAATATCTGGGTGGCGAAACGCTGACCGAAGACGAGATCAAGCGCGGCCTGCGTAAACGGACTATCGCCAATGAAATCGTGCCGATGTTGTGCGGCAGTGCGTTCAAGAACAAAGGTGTGCAGGCGATGCTGGATGCCGTCATCGACTACATGCCGTCGCCCATCGATGTGCCCGCAATTTTGGGGCACAGCGAAGACGACAAAGAGATTGAGCGTCATCCGAGCGATGAAGAGCCGTTCTCCGCGCTCGCCTTCAAGATCATGACCGACCCGTTTGTGGGGCAACTGACGTTCTTCCGGGTGTATTCCGGCGTGGTGCATTCCGGTGACGCACTCTACAACCCGACCAAGCAGAAGAAAGAACGGCTAGGGCGGATTTTGCAGATGCATGCCAACAACCGGGCCGAGATCAAGGACGTGTATGCGGGTGATATCGCCGCAGCAGTAGGGCTGAAAGATGCCACCACCGGCGACACGCTGTGCGATCCGGACAAGATCATCATTCTGGAACGGATGATTTTCCCGGAGCCGGTGATTTCGCAGGCGGTCGAGCCAAAAACCAAGGCCGATCAGGAAAAAATGGGCATTGCGCTCAATCGACTGGCGCAAGAAGATCCGTCCTTCCGGGTGCATACGGATGAAGAGTCGGGCCAGACCATTATTGAAGGCATGGGTGAGTTGCACCTGGAAATCCTGGTTGACCGGATGCGGCGCGAGTTTCACGTTGAGGCGACCGTGGGTAAGCCGCAGGTGGCCTATCGCGAAACCATCCGCACTGCGGTGGAGGATGTTGAAGGCAAGTTCGTCAAGCAATCGGGCGGGCGCGGACAGTATGGTCACGCGGTGATCAAGCTGGAGCCGCAACCGCAAGGCAAGGGCTACGAGTTTGTCGATGCCATCAAGGGTGGGGTGATTCCGCGTGAGTTCATTCCAGCGGTGGATAAAGGCATTCGCGAAACGCTGACCGCTGGCGTGCTTGCGGGTTATCCAGTGGTGGACGTGAAAGTGACGCTGACTTTTGGCTCATACCACGACGTGGATTCCAACGAAAACGCCTTCCGCATGGCGGGGTCGATGGCGTTCAAGGACGGCATGCGGCGTGCCAAGCCAGTGTTGCTGGAACCGTCCATGGCGATTGAAGTGGAAACGCCAGAGGAATTCATGGGGAATGTGATGGGCGACTTGTCGTCCCGGCGTGGCATGGTGCAGGGCATGGAAGACATTGCAGGCGGGGGCGGCAAACTGATCCGCGCTGAGGTGCCGTTGGCAGAAATGTTTGGTTATTCCACCACCTTGCGCTCGCTGACCCAAGGGCGTGCCACGTACACCATGGAGTTCAAGCATTACTCCGAGGCGCCGCCACCCGTGACGGCGGCAATTGTCAGTACCCGCCAACGCTGACAACTGCTGGCCAATCACGAAAAACGGGAATCCGCTGAAATGGATTCCCGTTTCTTTGTGATTCGTGCGCCAATATGGCGATGGTGTTTTATGCAATTGTCTCGCCGTTCTGTTCATGACGACGTGATAATGAAGCCTTCTCGACAGGGCGTAACTGCAAGATCCAATGCCAGATACATTCATCCCCGGCTCAGCTAGCCAGTCCGCGATCGCTACGACCGCCGATCAGCCACAACCCTTTGTGCGCGAAGATAACGGCACGGTCTCGCTGCATTTTGATCTGAGCGCCACCCAAAGCAGCATGCGCCTGGTGGCGCCGGACCATCTGGATCTGGGCTACACCCGGACCATGATGGGTTGTCTGCTGTTCAACGAGCAACCGCGCCAGGTGGTGTTGATTGGACTGGGTGGTGGTTCGCTCGCCAAATATTGTTATCGCCACTGGCCGCAAGCACACATCACCGTGCTGGAAATAAACCCCCAAGTCATTGCTTTGCGCGATGCCTTTGCCGTGCCGCCCGATGACGAGCGCTTCCGTATTGTGTGTGGTGATGGCGCGCAGTTGATTCGGGAATTATCTGAGCCGGCAGACTGGCTAATGGTCGACGGTTTTGATGCCGATGGACAAGCGCCCAGCCTGTGTACGCAGCGCTTTTACGATGATTGCCAGGCTGCGCTGGCCGAATCTGGCGTGCTGGTGGTGAACTTTTGGGGTAACGATCCGCATGTCGGCGCTTATTTGAGTCGCTTGCAGCGCAGTTTTGCTGATGACGTAGTGCTGATTCGTTCGGAAGATGCGGCTAATCAGGTGGCATTCGCCGGTAACGACCAGGTGACGCGACGTGCGGACGCACAATTGTTTGCAGCGGCCACTAGACTGGAACAGGGCCCGGCTCTGGGTTTGCGCAACACAGCCCAGCTGTTGACTGTTAGTCGGCGGCAATTGCAAATGGAGGGGGCAGAGGCTGCCGCAACTGATCTGGCGAAAGGCCCTTTGGCACATGAGTGAACGCGTACTGGAGCACCATCAGTGACCGCAGTTGGCCAGAAAATCCGTTTTTACCGGACGCGCATCCCCTCATTTGAGTGCGTACCGGGTTGTCACGATTGCTGCGGGCCAGTACTGGCGACGAGCGAAGAAATGTCGCGCTTGCCGCGCAAAAGTCGAGAGCAACAAGATGCCGCACTGGCCGAACTGAATTGTGTGCATCTGGGCGATCAGGGCTGCCAGGTTTATAGCGAACGGCCATTGGTTTGCCGCTTGTTTGGCACCACACCGCGCCTGGCTTGTCCGCATGGCAAGCGTCCGGAGGTGATGATCGACGAAGAGATCGAACAGCAAATTTACCGATTCTTTGAAACCAATCGGCAAGTGCTGATCTGATCGCGGGCATGAAGTTCAATGAGGCGACCCTTGCGTGAAAGCTTCAGCGGGCTTAAGTCTGGTTGGCGGCCCGGATCAACGGGCCAGAACAGGGGACGAGTGCGCGTTTTGAATATGCGTTTTCGCTTATATTTGAGATCGAGCGACGCTTGCTGCCGCCAAAAGCCTGAAATGTGTGGCTGATGGCGGTTTTAGGTGCGCTTGGCATGCTGGATAACTCAAATAAAAACAGGAATTTTCATGCGTCATCTGGCTTTTGTTGCCTTGCTACTGGTGGTGGTTATTGCTGGCTGCGCCGTTCCGGCCAACGATGCGGGCAATGCCAGCAAAATTGCTTCTGCACCTACGCCCACGCCAACACCAGTCGTGACCCCAACGCCCACCCCGACGCCAGTGCCCGCCAAGCCGGTAAAACGCAAACCCGCCAAAAATGCCAGTGCCGCCAGCCAGATTACTGGCAAGCCTGCCGCTGGCAGCAAATTTTCCATGCTGCGCATTGGCATGACCCGGCATCAGGTCGAAGCGTTGATCGGCTTGCCCGGTGACGTCAAAACCACGCAACTGAAGAATGGTGGCACCAGGGATGAAACCTTCTATCAGCATGAAGGCGTTCTGTCGTTCAGCAAAAATGGCACCGTGCTGGCCCATATCTCGGTGGATACTGCCGCCAATGGTTATCAATAGCCGAACGGTAAGCCACGCTCAAAGCTCCGCCCGGCTGGCCTGCGCGCGGCATCCTCAAAGAGGATCAGCGATTTCTTTCCCGCCGGGTTATGGCTTAAGCTGCTTTATTTTCGCGCGGGGGAACGCCGTTTGAATGATCGTCAATTGCTGGTGGCCGGTGCGGCCAATATGTTTATTGCCGTTGCTGCAGGGGCATTTGGTGCGCATGGACTGAAGAACATGCTGAGCCCGGAAATGCTGGCGATCTGGCAAACAGGTGTGACTTACCAAGCCAGTCACGGTTTGGGTTTGTTGCTGCTCGCTGTGCTGTGGGATCGCTTTGGCCGCAGGCAATTGTCATGGGCTGGCGCTTTAATGTTGTTGGGGATTGTCTTGTTTAGCGGCAGCTTGTATCTGCTGGCGTTGACCGGCGTGCGGATGCTGGGCGCAGTTACGCCATTCGGTGGTGTGGCATTTCTGGCCGCGTGGGCACTGGTGATGTGGGCAGGTGTGCGTTCGCGCCACGATAGCGGTGCTGCATAAAACGCATAAGTAGAACAAGCTAGCGGGTAAGGCGAGGGCGGGTTTACGCCCTCGCGCCAAGTAACGGGCTTAGCCGCGCTTGGTCATTAGCGACAGAAACTCGCTACGCAATACCGGATCGCGCAGGAACGAGCCGCGCATCACGCTGTTGGTCATCTTGGCTTCGGTGTCTTTCACACCGCGCCAATGCATGCAGAAGTGATCGGCTTCCATCACAATCGCCAACCCATCCGGCTGCAAACGCTCCTGCAGCAGATCGGCCACTTGTGACACAGCTTCTTCCTGGATTTGCGGACGATTCATAATCCATTCAATCAGTCGCACGTACTTGGATAAGCCAATCAAATTGGAGTGCTCATTCGGCATCACGCCCACCCAGACCCGGCCCAGAATCGGGCACAGGTGATGTGAGCATGCGCTGCGCACGGTGATTGGCCCGACGATCATCAGCTCGTTCAGGCGTTCAATATTGGGGAACTCGGTCACCGCTGGCATCGGGTGATAACGCCCGTGAAACACCTCGCGGATAAACATCTTGGCCACACGCTTGGCCGTGTCTTGGGTGTTGTGGTCGCTCGCGGTATCAATCACCAGGCTTTCCAGTACGCCACGCAGTTTTTCCTGGACTTCGAGCTGCAAGGCGTCCAGTTCACCTTCTTCGATGAATGCGGAGATGTTGTCGTTGGCGTGAAAGCGGGCCTTGGCGTTGACGATGCGGGCGCGGATCCGCTGAGACACGGCATCAGGTGCCGCCAGTGTGTACTCCGATTCTTGTTTGGGCATGATGCGTACCTTTGAACTGTTTATTTTTCTAGCAAAATTGACGAAAAGTTTAACCGGTTTCATCTGTCAGGTAAAAACAGTTCCCCGCTTTACAGCGCATCCGGGCGGGCGGCGGGCAGGTGAATCCGGGGTCGGGCAACGGGCCAATGTGTCCGCGAGTATTTGCGATATTCAATAAAATCAGGGGATTGCAGATATTCACAAAGCATATTGCTTCGCGATGTAGCCATTTTTTGGCATAATTGACTGGTCTAATTGTTAGCACGCTTAGACATTTTCTGGAGATTCTCCTGCCCCGCCGCAAGCGGGGTTTTTTTATGGCTGCGCGAAATGGTGAGGAAAAACGCTTTCGGGAGTGAGTGAGTCACCGCTTTGAGGGCTGGCCGCGCCGGGATGGACTCAGGCTTTGGCGGCGCTGCTTTCGCGTACGATTAATTGCACCGGTTGCAACGCATTGCACTCTTTATTGGGCCCGCTAAGCAACAAGGAGATGCCTTCTCGGCCCAAGGCTATCTTGTCGACGGCCAGGGTGGTCAAGCCAGGTTGCGCGGTGGCGGCGACACCCAAATCGTCGAAGCCGACAAAAGCGATATCCTGCGGCACGCGCAGCCCCGCTTCCTGGCAGACCCGCATGGCGGCCAGCGCCGTGGCATCGTTATAGGCAAAAATGGCATCTGGCCGTTCAGGCAGCGCCAGCAACTCGCGCATCGCGTAGGGCGCGCCGGTGGCGATATCCATGCCGGGCGGAATGAGCGTTTCCAGCGCTGGATCAGCAAGTCGTCCCGCATCAAACAGCGCCTGGCGATAGCCGCGTTCGCGCAAGCGGATCGAATAATGCGCCAGCGATCCTGACAAAAAAGCAATGCGTTGACGCCCGCCCGCGATCAGATGCTGTGTGGCCAACCACGCGCCTTGCTGGTTGTCGGTGTTGACGGCAGGCCAACCCGGGGAGTTCATGTCCGACAGCACCACTGGTTTGCCCAGCGAGCGAATGATTTCCAGCGTTTCCGGTTCGAAGAAGCCGATACACAATAGTGCGTCAGGCTCTTGGCGCAATATTTGCCGCCGCGCCGGTTTGGCCGGGCTCAGCGACAATACGTCACAGCTAATGCCGCGCTCCTGGCACGCTGCCGCCGCGCCCTTGAGCACTTCAGAATAGAACGGGTTTTCCTGCGGGACTTCATGCTGACTATGCAAGATGCACAGCACACGCCGAATAGGATCGGGGCGTAGCCGGGTCTTGTCGTAACCCAGTTCCTGAGCCAATTGCAAAATGCGTTCACGCGTGGCGTTAGACAGGCCTTGTTGGTGTTTCAACGCACGTGAAACGGTTCCCACAGACACGCCGGCGGCGCGGGCGAGATCGCGAATGCTGACCGGCAAGGGGTGTTCCTTTTTTTATTTATTGTTTAAAGCTTCAGGCCCGAATGACCCGGCAAAGTCGGATGTTGTTGCCAGTGCGTCTTGCGCTGGCTGCTCTGCCGCGCATTATGCAGCAGGCATAGTCAGATGTGCTGAATGCTCGCTTGCAAGTGTGGTAATCAGCTCACCAAATAAGGTGTTTGCCCAGGAAAACCAGCTGCGGGTGAAGTCTGTCGGGTCGTCCGGCATGAATGATTCATGCATCAGACCGCTGCCACCGTCGCTGGCCAACAACATACGCAGACAAGTGCTGATTTCCACCTGATCCGAACTGGTCAGCGCCCGCATGATGATCGACATCGGCCAGATGCGCGGCATGAGCGTGTGCGGGCTACCGATGCCTTCCAGTTGCTCGTCGCCGCTACGGAAAAACCACGGGTTGTCGGTAGAAAGCGCAAACGCCCGAGTGTTGCGGTAAATCTCGTCGTTAACGTCTACGGCGCCCAGGTAGGGCAAGGCCAGCAGGCTTGGAACATTGGCGTCGTCCATTATCAGCGCATTGCCGAATCCGTCCACTTCATATGCCCAGATGCGCCCGTGAACCGGGTGGATAACGATGGCATTCCGCTGCAGCGCGGCGTGCACCTCATCCGCCAGCGTGCGGCAGGTTTCGATAAGTGGATCATCGGGGTAAAGCGTATCGAGCATTGCGGCCAACTGGCGCAGGCTCACTACGGCAAAGTGGTTTGACGGCACCAGAAACGGGTAGATGCAGGCATCGTCCGAAGGGCGGAACATTGATGCGATCAAGCCGACGGGCCGCAGCGGATTGCCAATGCCATTGCATGGCAACGTATCCGATTGCCACGCCGTCTTGCGAGTAAAGCGATAGGGCCCCGCATCTGTTTTGCGTTGCTGTTGTTGTAGCGTGGCGACCAGCAAACGCATGGTTTGCAGCCAGAACGCGTTGTACGGGCGACGATCTTGCGTAATCTGCCAGTAGCCGTGCGCCAGGCGAATGGCGTAACACAGCGAATCCAGCTCCCATTTGCGCTCATGCAGTTCGGGCTTCATCTCGGTGTTATCGAGTTGCCATTCGCTGTGACCCGGGCCGTCGTTAAACGCATTGGCATACGGATCGAGCGCGATGCACGCGGTTTGACGACGCACCAGCCCGGCAATCATTCGCGCCAGTTGCGCGTCTTGCGGGATTAGTCGCATATACGGCCAAACCTGCGCCGTGCTGTCGCGCAACCACATGGCGTGAATGTCGCCGGTAATCACAAAGGTGTCCGGCTCGTCGTCGTCATCCTGAAAAAACACCGTGGTATCAAGTGTGTTGGGATAACAACGGATAAACATTGCGCGCAGATTCGGGTCGGTGATGTCTACGGCAATCCGGGCAATTTCAGCTTCGACTGCGGCACTGATAAAGCGGGGCGATTGCGGTCGACCATGCGTACCAGGGCCGGTTGGAAGAGGGCTTGTCATTGCACATCTACCGGGTGATCACGCAGCGTATGCATAACGTTGCCGGAATGATCAGTCAGCAACAGCAAGGCGCGACCCGCCGCCAATGTGGTTTGATAGCTGCGAGAAGTGGTCTGGTCTTGCCAGGCCAGCTGGCTGTCGCGGCTGGATTCGCTTACAGCGATCCACAAATTGCAATCGGCAAAGCTTTGCTTTTGCAAGAACACGCCTGGTTGCGCCTCGCCGATCCACTGCCACGGCGCGCTCACTTTGGCTGTTTGCACGGCTTTGCGATAAATCGCTTCGAGTGTGTCGCTGCGCTGGTTGAGTTCAAGTGGTAACGGGCACCACAGAATGCGGCCACGACCAATCTCGATCTGGGTCAGGCTGGTTGCACTGCCATCCAGATGAGCGCCCGTGCTGAGTCGGCCAATTGCCTCGCCGCCAAAGCTGGCGCGCAGCATTGTGTCATCCAGTTGCAGAATTTCTTCGCGGCTTAGATTGCGTACGGCGGCCTCTTTCATGGCAAAACGCTGCGTAGCGGGGCGCCAGTATTCGTCCAGTGTGGCCGGGCCGGTGAGCAGTACCGTGACATCGTGCTGCAACAACAGGTTTTCCAGCGCAATCCACGTTTGTTGTGCCAGATTTTGCGGGCAGGGTAGCAAGACCAGTTTTGGTACGTCCACCAACAAGCTGTCCAGATCAAAGTCGCTGACTGCGCGCAACGGCAGACCCAGCTCAAAGAAGCAGCTGCGCACCAATTGTTGTGTGGCTTCAAGGGCTGAGCGCCGGTTGCTGTAATCGTTGGCAAATGGATAGATCACCGCCGTTTCCGGCAACTGTCGCGCAGCCAGTTTGACTTGCGGGTTGCCAAAAAACGCGCCGAAAGAGCCGGTAATTTCGGCCTCCGGTTTCATCGAGCCATCCGCTCGGCAAGCGCCGATATGTGACTCGTTGATGTTGTCCATGTGGTAGTTGATGTTCCAGATCCACTGCACCGCTCCGGCATTGCCACATGCAAAAGCGTAGGCATATTTGCGCTCCAGCAAGGCTTGCAGTTCGGCTTCGCTGCGGCGCGAACGGCCATCTGGGCGCTCTACGTGCATGATCCCGGTTTCCTGGATCACGTTGGGCTTGCCCGGGGTTTTGCTGAACAGACTGTCCCAGGCCAGTGCATCATTGAGCCACCAGCTATGCACCGTGGTGTAATCGACTGCCTCGGCATAAAAGAACGGTTGCGGGCGTTGCTGGCCCAAGGCTTCATCCTGCCCGACACAAACCATTACGCCGGGTGCGATGGCGCGGATGGTTCGGGCCAGATCGCCCGCCCATTCGGCATGCATGGCTTGGGTAAACAAGCTGTAGTCGAGCCAGATGCCGTGTTGTTTGGGGAGGATTTCGGTGTTGTTAAAGCCCACTTCTTCCGGTTGCGGCGGTAATACGGCAAACCAATCCGGTAGTTGCGCCGGGCTGGCGTCCCAGCGAGCCTGCCAGACGCCGATGTCTGGCTCACGCTGCTGCAGCCAGCTTCTGAAAGCGGCAATTTCATGGGGATCGCGCAAAGTGCGTGGGCCAATGAAGATGCGCGCCGGGTCAAACAACGATGGCTCGTTGATCAGGTCCCAGTGCACTCGTTTGGTCTGTGCGTGGCGCCCGACAATGGCGCGGATAAAACGTTTTTGCGCTGCACGGGAGCGCGGGTCCAGATAAGGGTTGCTGCCTTCCCATGCTTCTGGCGTGAAGGCAAAAAAGGTAAAACACGCTTCCAGATCGTGTGCGGCGGCGGTGAGAATAAACGCATCAATGGCGCGCAGAATGGCTTCGTTGGCATGGCCATCGACAAACATGGCGTGGCGCCAGGCGCTCCAGATACCGGTACGCAAATAATTGACGCCCATGCCGGCCAGCGTTGCCATATCGGTATTCCACACGGCGACGTTAGGTAGCTGCAGAAATTTGCGGTGAACGTCACTGGCCATATAGGTCATGCCAACCACGGGTTGTGGTTGGCCATCGCGTTCAAAATAATCGCGCCCGGCGCGCAAGCGGGTTCCACGTTCCAGCAAAGCTTGATCCCGGCCCCAGAAGCCTTGTTGCAGACGGATGGTTTCATTGCTGTCGCTGGTGAGCGTGACATCAACCTGATACTGGCCAGCTTGTACCGCAAACGGCAAAACGAGCCGAATACTCACGGTTCCATCCGCATCCATCACCAAACTTTGCGTCAGTTCAGACAGTGTTTCATGGCCCTTGCCGACTTTGATTGTGGCTTGCCAGTTTTGCGGCTGCGCGTGGCCAAGTGCTTCACCTTGCAGCGTTAGCGTGGCGACCTCGCCGGGCTCGTAGCAAGCGAAGTCCGGCTTGATCCACCATTCGGTCACGCCATTGGCCGCGTGTTCGGCCAGGGTGATCAAGGCTTTGGTGCCGCCGCTGCGCCAGAAAGCAGCGTCGACATCCAGATTGGTAAAAATCTGCCGGGAACCAGCGGCTACTCCGCGCAGGCGTTCAATCAACACCACCGGGCTGGCAATGGCATGGCCTGCCGCATTGCTAGCGATCAGCAATGGATGAATGCGCGCATCCATCGGGCCAGCCGAACCGGAATCCTGTGGCTGGTCTTTGTGTTTGGTCGGCATCAGCACAAAGCCGTCTGTGGGCGTACTGGCGGCAAACAAATCACAAAACTCGGTCAGCCACGGATAAGTGGTGCCCGGTTTGAGTTCGATGGCCGAGCCGCTGTCTACGGCCATGATCTCGTGGATATCCAGATCACGGAATAGCGCCGCTTGCTCGCGGCTGCCACCATCTTCATCGACCGGTTGCGAGAATGCCTGCCGCCCCAGACTCACCAGCGCGCCGCCGCGCAGGATAAACGCCAGCACGGCCGCCCACGCTGTCCGCGGAACATAACGTCCATGCAAATGAATCAGCACATCGCCCTTGCCCTTGGCCGCGTTCAGCGCGGCGCTGAGTTTTTCGGCGGTATGAAATCCAATGCCCTGTGCCTTCAATTGCGCCAGTGCACTGGCGTCCGGGCGTGTGCCGTTAAACGGGAAGTTGGCGTCGTAAAAGGCAATCAAAGGCATGGTGGGTCCTGGTAGGCAATGGCCACCCGGCGCAAACCGGCTAGCTGAGTATTCAGATTAAGCGAAAAACGGGGAGGGATGCGCCGCATGGATGAGTGCTACCCATGCGGCGCATCCTGGAAACGAGCGGGCGATTTATTTTTTACCCAACTGCGCATTCCAGTAGGCGACGGCTTGATCCAGCGCCGCTTTGGCCGGCTGGCGGCCGCTGACTGCAGCTTCCAGTGCGGTGCTCAACGCCTTCATCATGCCCGCCTCATCTGGCAAGCCAGAGACATTCAAAGTACGTGCGGCACCACCAGTCGTGGCTGCGACCGCACCGCCTGCAGTGGCCGCATCTTTGCTGTTTTGTCCGGCCATAAAGTACGGATCCGCCAATGCGACTTTGGTTGAAGGCATGGTGGTTTCGGTTGCTTTGGAGAACGCCAGTTGCGCCTTGTCGCTGGTCAGAAATTGCCCCAATTTGATTGCCGCTTCTTTATGGGCGTAGCCCTGTGGGACCGACCACATAAACAGATTGCCCGGCAGGATTTTATTGGGATACGGCGCTACCGCGGCGTTGGCGTAGACCTTGGGCGCATCGTTTTTGATGCGGATCAGCGCGGATGGTGCAGTGGCGATCATGGCGTAGCGGCCACTACCAAAGCCGGCGATTTCTGCTTCAAACGTATCTTTGAACAAATCCGGCGGAATCACGCCTTCCTTGACGGCCTTGGCGTATTTCTCCAGCAAGGCTACGTGTTGCGGGCCGTTGAATACGGCTTTGCCGTTTTGCAGAATCGGCAGTCCTTCCATCATGAAGATGCCGGTTACGCCTTCGTCGTTCATTTTGGGAACAAAACCGACCACGCCCGTTTTCTGCTTGATCAAGCGGGCAGCGGCGAGCATCTCATCGGTATTGCGCGGCAGTGTGGTTACGCCCGCTTTATCCAGAATGGCCTTGTTATAAATCAGCACCGGCACCTGGTTGTACCAAGGCATGCCGTAGGTCTTGCCTTCGTAACTGACGTCTTTCAGCGCGCCTTCGGTGTAGACCGACTGAAACGTGCTGATATCAATCGGCTGGATGATTTTTTTCTGCGCAAACTGCGCCATCCACGGCACGGTAATGTTGATCAGGCCTGGCTGACGGCCTGCAGCAACGGCGGCAATGACGCGGGTTTGATAGGTATCCCAAGTGACATCGACCCATTTGGCCTGAATGTCTTTCTGGCTGGCGTTGAACTCTTTGGTGAGTTGCGTCATGACACCATCAAACTTGGGCGACAAGCTGTTGGACCAGAACTCCACCTCAACCGCGGCCTGTGCGGCGGAGGCAAACGTCAGGCCGATAACTGCAGTGAGCAATGTCTTCTTCATGCTGTACGACTCCTGTTGATTTCAATGGCAGCCGGGCGATCGGCCGCACTGAAGTGCTGTGTTTATTTAATTATTTAATTTTTACTAAACAACAAAAGCCATTCTGTTCCTGGCCTGCGTTTTAGGCAAGACGGTCCGCTTGCCTCAGTCTGGTCAGGGCAAGTGAAGCTAAATTTGCGGTTAAAGCGAGAAGGGTGGGAAGGGGTCAGAAAGAAAATGCGGGGGAGCGGATGCAACAAAAACAGCCGACGTGCTACATCGGCTGTTTGGTGAGTGGGCGAATGCCTGAGGAAGTTACGTAGTTACAACGACAGGAGCGCTGCGCAGGGCTGGTGGCGGGGTAATGTCTATCGCACATGAATGCCGGTGAGCTTGCCCACGCCAATATTGGCTGGCCGCACTCAGCCAACTGGCACGTAAAGCAAGCCGCCGCCAAAGAAGCGCCACACCCGGCTCGTGGCGCCGATCTCGGCCTTCAATTACGGCACGATATTCAAAAACAGAAATGCTGCAAACAACACCAGATGGACCACGCCCTGGAGAACGGTCGTGCGGCCAGTGCTCAGGGTAACGGTGCTGACAATCAAGGTGAGCACCAGCATGACCGATTCTTTGGCATCCAGACCCAGTAATAACGGTTTGCCCGTGACAATGAAAATGGCGGCAACAGTGGGAATGGTCAAACCGATACTGGCCAATGCGGAACCCAGCGCCAGATTCAGGCTCTTCTGCAGTTGATTGGCCCGCGCAGCTTTGGCCGCCGCAATGCCTTCAGGCAACAGAACCAGGCCCGCAATAATGATGCCGACCACAACGGCCGGTGCGCCAGCTTGCGCTACGGCGGCTTCGACTGTGGGTGATAGCAACTTGGCTAGTCCAACCACGCAGACCAGACTGACCAGCAGCAAACCGCTACTGAGCGCCGTTTGCTGGTTGCTCGGCGGTGGCGCATGTAATTCGTTGGCATCTATGACCGATTGTTCTGGCGACGGCACGGCAAGAAAATAGTCGCGATGGCGGACGGTTTGAACAAAAACAAAAGTGCCATACAAGACCAGCGAAGCCACGCCGGAAAAGGCCAGTTGAGAAGGCGACCAGACTGGTCCAACGACGGTAGTGGCGTAATTGGGCAATACCAGCGCCAGCACCGACAAGGCCGCCAGCACTGCCAGTGCAGCACTAGCACCTTGCTGCTGGAAAGTTTGCACCCGGTGTTCTATCGCGCCTAACAGCAGACACAAGCCGACGATTCCGTTGCACACAATCATGACTGCCGCAAACACGGTGTCACGCGCTAGCGCAGCTTTGGCTTCGCCGCCGGTCAACATCACCGACACAATCAGTGCCACCTCGATCACAGTTACCGCAACCGCCAGCACTAACGTGCCAAAGGGCTCGCCCACTTTGTGAGCGACCACTTCCGCATGGTGGACCGCCGCGAATACCGTACCAGCCAGGCAAACTGTGGCAAAGATCAGCAATGCGGCGTTGTTGCCCATGGCCAATGCGGCAATCAATGCACAGACCGACAGCATCGGAAAAATCCATGTCCAGCGCGGATTGATATTAGAAGGGTCGGACACAGCGGCTCCTTGGCTGGATGAGGTCATTTATCACAATGTCATACGTTTTATATGAGCCCGCACAATCTGGCAAACCTGCGCCGCGTGGCCGATGCTCGAATGGAGAGCGACGTTCTGCCTGATTTCGCAATCGGTCATCGTAGTTCAGTCCAGGTTTTTAAGAATAGGTAGTAGATACTTACTCTGTGCGTATAGTGTTTTTATCTAATTGATTGATCAGCGCAACGCAGAATGCCCCTTCCGACGCAACAGATTGCGGGATTGCCTGGTTGGTTGATATTGAGTCTTCAGTTGGCCCTGAAAAAATAGCCGTCAATTTTTTATATGGCTAAATTAATGGATAAATATCACTAATTTACATCGACTTATGTCGTGTTTATGAGTTGCTGCATGAAGGTGTTTTCTGCCGCTGAACTTATGGGTTTTGACGGACGGGCGAGTTTTCGGTGTTGGCGAAAAGTGCCGATTTCGCGGAAAGAGACGGACGGCGATTTGATGCTTGCATCAGAATTTTCTAATGCAATATTATGCAAGTGAGGTGACCTGACAGGTTTCGTACTATATTCACGTCAATGCGAAACTTACAGTCTGTCGCCGGAGTCATGCCAAGCCCTTAGTGCCAGGCAAAACCGGATCCGCAACCTGGTTTGCAACCCGCAAGACCCATTACTGGAAGCCAATCCGTGACTGAACCTGTGTCATCAGATATTCGCAACCGGCCATTGGTAACACAGCGACATGCCAGTGGCTCGGCAGAAGCGCTGGCGGAAATCCGCGACCATCTGGATGCAATTGATCGCAGCATGATGGTGGCCCGCTTTTCGCCAGATGGCGTATTTCTGGGTGCGAACACGCTGTTCCTGAATTCGTTTGGTTATGCCATAGAAGAGATTGCCGGCGCGCCGCATGAACTGGTTTGCCCGGTTAAACATCACTCTGGCTTGAGCGCGCATCAGGATTTGTGGCGGGTTTTGCGCAGCGGCCGGCCTTACTCGGGGCTGGTAGAGCGGGTGGCACGTGACGGGCGCGCCGTATGGCTGGAAGTCACCTATGCGCCGACTTTCGACCAGACCGGACAGTTGTTGTCTATTTTGTCGATTTCTTCAGATGTGTCGCTGAGGGTCGAGCGAGAACGCAGCGAATCCAAGCGCTTGTGGCAATCGCTGGTGGTCGACGAAACCGACAGTGCCGTGATCGTCACCGACGGTCAGTGGCGCATCGTGTACGTGAACGCGGGTTTCACGCGCATGTTTGGTTATCACCTGGACGAGATTCACGGTCGTCGCCCGATTGCCTTGCTGGTGCCACACGTTAAACCCGCTGTTATCGAAGAAGCCATCAGTTCGGCCAACGCTGGCAGGCCATTCCGGCTGGAGGAGCTTACCTTCGCCAAAGACGGCCAGCGCTTCTGGAACAAAATGATCATCAACCCGGTGCGCGACACGCACGGTTTGCTGGTCAATACGGTGAGCGTGGTTACCGACATCACCGAAGCCAAGATGCACGAGGTTATCCACCATAAAGGCCTGGATGCGCTGGCGCGCGAAACGCCGGTGGTGCAGATCATGGACATGATTTGCCAGGAAGTGGAGCGCATATCGCCTGAAGTGGTGTCGTCCATTTTATCTGTCGATGAAAACGGACGCATGCACGCACTGGCCGCGCCGAGCCTGCCCGAGAAGTTCTCCCGCGCGCTGGATGGGTTGGTGATGGGTCCGGCAAGTGGATCCTGTGGCACGTCCGCGTTTCGCGGCGCAGAAGTGGTAGTCACCGACATCGAGACCGATCCGCTGTGGGTCGATTTTGCCCAGATCGCATTGCCGTTGGGGCTGAAAGCTTGCTGGTCCACCCCGATTATTTCCAGCAAAGGCCATGTGGTCGGCACATTTGCCTTCTACTACCGCGAAAAACGCGAGCCAGACGTGTTCCATCGACGCTTGGTAGATGTGTGCGTCAACCTGTGCGCGCTGGCCCTCGAACGCGAAGCGGCGCGTGCTGAAATCCAGAAGCTGGCGTTTTACGATGCCCTGACCGAACTGCCCAATCGCAGCTTGTTGCTGGCCAAAGCCGAACAGGCAATCGCCGGCGCCGCACGTGACAGCACGCCGTTGGCGGTCTTGTTTGTGGATCTGGATCGCTTCAAGCAAATCAACGATACGCTGGGCCATACCGTGGGTGACGATGTGTTGCGGCTGGCGGCGCAAAGCCTGGCTCAAGGGCGGCGTAGCTCAGACATCATCGGGCGGCTGGCTGGTGACGAGTTCGTGCTGGTATTGCCGCAATGCGACGGTAATCACGCGGCCGATATTGCCGAGCAAATCCAGATCAATCTGTCGCGCCCGCAACGGGTCGGCGATGTGACGCACGTTCTTTCGGCCAGCATTGGCATCAGTTTGTTTCCGGAAAACGGCGAAGATATCGAAACCCTGCTGCGCCGCGCCGACATCGCCATGTATGAAGCCAAGGCCTCGCAGCGTGGTGGTTTCAGCTTTTTCAGTAATGAGATGAATCTGCGGGCACAAGAGCGCCTGGCGCTGGAAGCGGCGCTACGGCAGGCCATTCGAGAAAAACAATTGCGCTTGTTTTACCAGCCGCAAATCAGGCTGGCCGATGGTGCCATCTACGGCGTTGAAGCACTGGCACGCTGGCATCACCCGGTATTGGGCGAAATCTCGCCGGTGCGGTTTATTCCGCTGGCCGAGGACTGTGGCTTGATCGGTGAGTTGGGCTTATGGGTGCTGGAAGAAGCTTGCCGGCAGATGGCGGCCTGGCGCAGTCGCGGTATAGATGTCCCCGTGGTGGCAGTGAACTTGTCGCCCACCAATTTCCATAACGTGGATTTGCCGGACATCATCGCCGACCTGCTGCAGCGTTTTGCTCTTAGCCCGCAGCAACTGACGCTGGAGATTACTGAAAACGTTTTGCTGGACGGCAACGTCGGGACATTGGCCAGTATTGACGACATCCGGGATCTTGGCGTGCGGCTATCCATGGATGACTTCGGCACCGGTTATTCCAGCTTGAGCTATCTACGGCGCTTGCCGGTGAGCGAGCTAAAGCTGGACAAGAGCTTTGTACGCGACCTGCAGCATGACCAGACGGCCCGTGCACTCAGTGAAGCAGTGATACGCATCGGCGAAAGCCTGCAACTGGTTGTGGTGGCGGAAGGGGTGGAAGACCAGGCGCAGCTGAACCTGCTCAAACAGCAAGGCTTTCATGTGATTCAGGGCTTTTTGCTGTCGCGCCCGCTGGCTGCACCCGCGCTGGAAGCATGGCTGGCTAAACGTCAGCCATTGCTGGAAGCGATGAGCGTAGGTTCGTTTTAGGTGTCGCTTGTGACCGTTTGCAGTCTGGGGCAAAGCAACAGGCCGGGCTCAGCCGCCATGGCTTAACGCAGGATAGGAATTTTCTCAGGAAAAATAAGGCATATCCGATATCCAGGGGGTGGTCGAACTCTCAAAATTCTCTCTTCCAATTTGAGAGTTCTGACCATGTCTGATGATTGCTTTGAGTGCCTGGCATTAGGCTTGGCCAGCAAGCCACGCTGTAGTGCCGTAGTGAATGTAGTTGCTGATGAAAAAGCGCCAGGCGTCTGGATGATTTCACAGGGCTGCCTGAAGGGCGGGGTCTATGCCTCGCAGGAAGTCGTCGGCTCGCAGAAGCTGGCACTCGAATATGCCGCGCAGTTGTCTGACAAAAAGCCACACCTTGTTCCGTAGTTCACACCACTGATTGTTCCGCCGGCTCGGTTGCAGGCCATTGCTCCGGCAACATCAATGAGCATTGCCCGGACTGCGCACCGCAAAGTTGCGTGCCAATTGTCATGACGGTCTCGCGCAGCCATTGATGCCCCGGATCACGGTCATGACGCACATGCCACACCAGATGAGCCCGGCTCACCGGCATGTCAAATGGCACCGGGGTCGCATGGATTTCCGCACGGCGCGGATGCGTGCGAATCACGCTCTCCGGCACCACGCTGATCAAGTTGGACGCCGCCAGCAAATCCACCACGCCGTAAAACGTATTCACCGTCATTGCCACGCGACGGCGTTGCCCACGCTGCAGCAGCAGTTCATCTACCACGCCGACCGGATCACCCGATAGCGATACCAGCAGGTGATCCGCGCTCAGAAAGCGGTCCAGCGTCAGCGGACGTGCGGCCAGCGGGTGGTTGCGGCGCATGGCGCACACAAATCCCACATCAAACATCCACTGTTGCTTCAGTTCGTCGGCTTGCGGCGCTTTGACGCCCACCGCAAGGTCGATTTCATTCTCGTTCAACTGTTCACGTGTGCCATTTACCCGCACCGGTACCGCCAGAATGTCGATGCCGGGGGCGCGCGCTTCGAGCAGGTTGCGCAGCGGCGGCCACATCGGATTGGTGATGAAGTCCGTGGCAGCCAGACGAAAGCGGCGAGCGGTTGTTGCCGGGTCAAATGGCGCCGGGTTGATGCTCTGGCGGATGGTGGCCAGTGGCAAGCCAATATCTCGCCAGATGGCAGACGCCTTGGAAGTAGGGCGAATGCCGCGACCCACCTTGATAAACAGCGGGTCTTTCCAGACTACCCGCATACGCGCCACCGCATTACTCACTGCAGATTGGGTCATCGCGAGCCGCTGCGCCGCTTTGGTGATGGAGCCTTCGGTCATGATGCTGTCAAAAATCGCCAAGAGATTCAGATCTACGTCACGCATGAGCGGGCCTCGGCAGAAATGGGGTGAAATCGAGGTAAAACAAACCAATCACTAAAGATGATGGTTCGTTTCCACAATATCAAGATATTGGGCCAGGTCTTTTATTTCGGGCTTTGGCAGCACTTCCTGATTTGCAAATTTTCTTCAATTCCCCCTGGCGGCGTTAACCTGGCTAGCCCCGCATCGGCGCTCGGTTTGGCCATGCATTCATCATTTTTCATGATGAGATATTTATCAAATATCAATTAGACGATCGGTCTAGTTCGTTCATATATTTGCCGCAATCAACCGTTTTATGGAGCGGCCATGCGCGCTTTCGTACTCGATCCCTTGCTCAGTGGCAGTGCCGCATTACGGCTGCAACCCAGTCGGCCCACGCCCGCTTTGGGTCCGCACGACGTGCTGGTGCGCATTCGTGCCGCTTCGCTTAATCATCGTGATCTGCATATTGCGGACCGCAGTCGCGAATATCCGGGGCGTCATGCCATCGTGCCGTTGTCGGATGCAGCTGGCGAAGTGGTTGAAACCGGCCGGGAAGTGCGCAGCATTCGTCTGGGTCAACGCGTGGTGAATACGTTTTATCCGGACTGGACCGGGCAGCAAGCCACTCGCGAAAACACTCGCCGCACGTTTGGTGAGGATAGCGACGGCGTGTTGAGTGAGTTTGTCGTTTTCAACGAGACCGGGGTGCTGGTGTTGCCGGAGGGGCTAACTTTTGAAGAGGCGGCCACGCTGCCTTGTGCCGGTGTTACGGCCTGGCACGCCTTGATGGAAAACGCACCGCTGCGTCCGGGCGATTACGTGGCAGTGCTCGGCACCGGTGGGGTGGCGTCAATTGCGTTGCAACTGGCCAAAGCAGCAGGCGCGCGGGTGGCCGTTGTGTCCGGCTGTGACGACAAACTGTGCCGCGCCATGCATATGGGGGCAGACCACGGCCTCAATCACCAACGAGTACCTGACTGGGATAAAGCCCTGCTCGACTGGACCAGTGGGCGCGGAGTGGATCAGGTGGTCGATGTCGCCGGGAACGAGCTGGATCGCTCAATCAATGCCACTCGAGTGGGTGGCCAAGTCAGCCTGGTGGGTGATTTGGGCGGCACCAGTACAGCATTGAACGCCGGAGCATTGCTGGCCCGGCAAATCCAGTTGCGTGGGGTCAGCGTGGGCAGCCGGGCGATGTTTCAGTCGTTACTGCAAGCGCTCAGTGCCAACCGGATTCGGCCGGTCATTCAACGGGTGTTTGGCTTTGATGAAACGCCGGATGCCTACAACGCGCTGCGGCGCGGCAATCACGTCGGCAAGTTGGTGGTCGCCTTTTAATCAGCAGGCCGATCGCCTTAATGCCAAGTGCATAAAAATTTCGGGGCTGCTGACAAAACGTTGTCAGTAGCACCTGGTTACCGTGCGGGTTGTCCGGGTGGTGGTTTGGTCGTGCACGTGTCGACCCCTTGCCCCTCTGCGGAGTAGCAGATCGCGGACTCCCATCTTGCTTTACCCAAGTTCATGCGCCAGCGCGCTTGTTGATACCAATAAGAAACAATGATTTATCAGCCATTTATCTGGAGAAACATCATGCAAAGCAAAACCAAAATGCGCATCCGGTCTGCCGCCACGTTATTGATTCTGGCGCCACTGGCCGCTGCGGTGCTATCCGCCTGCCAGGATAGTCGCGCCAACGAACAAAGCGCCGCACCGCCGCCGCCCGTGGTGAGCGTGGCGTCAGTCATTCACAAGTCGCTGAACGATTTTGACGAGTTCACTGGTCGCCTCGAAGCCCCACAAACCGTGGAAATCCGCCCGCGAGTCAGTGGTTATGTGCAATCGGTTAACTTCCACGAAGGTGCCGTGGTCAAGAAGGGTGATTTGCTGTTCCAGATTGATCCACGTCCGTTTCAGGCCGAAGTGGATCGCCTGAACGCCGAGTATCAGTCGGCCAAGGCGCATCAGGCACAGGCGCGCAGCGATGCCGAACGGGCGCAGCGTTTGAAGTCGCAAGACGCCATCAGTACCGAAGACTTTGATGCCCGCAATACCGCTTTGCTGGCCGCTCAAGCTCAGGTCGATGCCACTGCTGCCGCACTGACCGCCGCCAAACTCAATCTGGATTACACCCATATCACCGCGCCGATTAATGGCCGCGTGAGCAATGCGCTGATTACCTCGGGCAACCTGGTGAGCAGCAGCAGCGCGGGCGCCAGTTTGCTGACGACGGTGGTGTCGACCGACAAGGTCTACGCCTACTTTGACGCCGACGAGCAGACCTTTCTGAAGTATCAGCAACTGGCTCGCAGTCACAAGGTGGATGCCGCCGACGCCAAATACCCGATCTTCCTGGGGCTGGCTGACGAAACCGGTTATCCGCATCAAGGCGCGGTGGATTTTCTGGATAACCAGGTGAATCCGCGCACCGGCACCATCCGCGCTCGCGCCGTGTTTGACAACAAAAACGGTGAGTTCACACCGGGACTGTTTGTGCGGCTGAAGGTGATAGGCGAAGGGCAGCGCGATGGCTTGCTGATCAACGACCGCGCGGTTGGCTCGGATCTGGGCAAGAAGTTTGTGCTGGTGCTGGGCAAGGACAACAAGCTTGAGTACCGCAATGTCGAGCTGGGTAGCGACGTGGAAGACCTGCGACTGGTGCGCAGCGGCCTCAAGGCGGGCGATGTGATTGTGGTCAACGGCTTGCAGAAAGTGCGCCCGGGCATGGCCGTATCGCCGACCAAAGTGCCGATGACGGAGCCTTCCACGCTGGATAAACAGTTCCCCGCTAAAGGCTAACCGCACTGCGTTGCCGGGCAAGCGCAGTGGCAAATACCACTGGCTACGCCCCAGCTTTGCCTGATGAATTTGGCGGATGGGCCACGCCCGTCCCAAGAATGACCGTTCCCAAGGAACAACCATGAAATTCTCTCAATACTTCATCCAGCGGCCCATCTTTGCGGCGGTGCTGTCGATGATCATCTTTATTGGCGGTTTGCTCGCCCTGAAGGTGTTGCCGATCAGCGAATACCCGGAAGTCGTGCCGCCCACCGTGGTGGTGCATGCCAGTTATCCTGGCGCCAATCCGCAAACTATCGCAGAAACCGTCGCGTCACCGCTGGAGCAGCGCATTAACGGCGTCGAGGGGATGTTGTATCAATCCTCACAAGCCACCTCCGATGGCGCGATGACGCTGACGGTGACTTTTGCGCTGGGCACCGATGCCGACAAAGCCCAGGTGCAAGTGCAAAACCGTGTGGCCCAAGCATTGCCGCAATTGCCTGCGGACGTGCAGCGCCTTGGTGTCACCACAGAGAAAAGCTCGCCCGATCTAACCATGGTGGTGCACCTGACATCACCGAGCAATCGCTACGACATGCTCTACCTGAGCAACTACGCCAATCTGCAGGTCAAAGACGCTTTGGCGCGGATTGATGGCGTGGGGGATGTCAAACTGTTTGGCGCGGGCGACTACTCCATGCGCCTGTGGCTGGACCCGGAAAAAATCGCCAGCCGTAACCTCACCGCGTCGGACGTAGTAAAAGCCGTGCGCGAGCAAAACATCCAGGTAGCCTCCGGTTCGCTCGGCACTTCGCCGACCTCATCCACTGCGGATTACCAGCTCAATATCAACACGCAAGGCCGGCTGGTGACTGAGGAAGAATTCGGCAACATCATCATCCGTAGTGGTGCCGATGGCGAAATCGTGCGGCTGCGCGATATTGCCCGCGTTGAACTGGGCTCCAACAGTTACGCCTTGCGCTCGTTGCTGGATAACAAACCCGCCGTGGCGATTCCGATCTTTGCCCGGCCCGGTTCCAACGCGCTGGAAATCTCCAAAAATGTGCGCGCCACCATGGCGACGCTGAAAAAGGATTTCCCGCAGGGCATCGATTACTCGATCGTCTATGACCCGACCGTGTTCGTGAAAAGCTCGATCGAAGCCGTTGCACATACCTTGTTCGAGGCGATTCTGCTGGTCGTGCTGGTGGTGATCCTGTTCCTGCAAACCTGGCGGGCGTCGATCATTCCGCTGGTGGCAGTGCCAGTATCGCTGGTGGGCACCTTTGCGCTAATGCATCTGTTTGGTTTCTCGCTCAACGCACTGTCGCTGTTCGGCCTGGTGCTGGCCATCGGTATTGTGGTGGACGATGCCATCGTGGTGGTGGAGAACGTTGAACGCAATATCGAGCTGGGTTTAAGCCCGATTGATGCAACGCGCCGCGCCATGAGCGAAGTGACTGGCCCGATTGTCGCGACGGCGCTGGTGCTGTGCGCGGTGTTTATCCCGACTGCGTTTATCTCCGGCCTGACTGGCCAGTTCTATCGTCAGTTTGCGTTGACCATTGCCATCAGCACGGTGATCTCGGCATTCAATTCGCTGACCTTGTCGCCCGCGCTGGCCGCGGTGTTGCTGCGTGGTCACGATGCACCGAAAGATCGCCTCACACGCTGGATGGATGCCACTTTCGGCTGGTTCTTCCGTCCGTTTAATCGTTTCTTCCATCGTTCGTCTGCAGGCTACGTGAGCGGGGTGCAGGGCATTTTGCGGCGCTCGGCGATTGCCATGTTTGTCTACGTTGGTTTGCTGGGTCTGACCGTGCTCGGCTTCAACAGCGTGCCGGGCGGGTTTGTGCCGCAGCAAGACAAGCAATACCTGGTGTCGTTTGCGCAGTTGCCTGGCGCCGCCACGCTGGATCGCACCGAAAGCGTCATCCGCGCCATGAGTGCGATTGCGCTGAAAGAACCAGGCGTACAAAGCGCTGTGGCTTTTCCGGGGTTGTCTATCAACGGCTTCACCAACAGTCCTTCAGCCGGGATCTTGTTTGTTACGCTCAAGCCATTTGAGGAACGCAAGACGGCTGATCTGTCGGCGGGGGCCATCGCCGGCAAACTCAACGCCAAATACGCTGGCTTGCAAGACGCCTTTGTCGCCATCTTTCCGCCACCGCCAGTACAAGGGCTGGGCACGATTGGTGGCTTCAGAATGCAGATCGAAGACCGTAGTGGCCTCGGCTTTAACGAGATGTACACGCAGGTGCAAAACCTGATCGCCAAAGGCCGCAAAACGCCGGAGCTGGCCGGTTTGTTTAGTGGTTATGAAGTGAACGTGCCCCAAATCGACGCGCACATCGACCGCGACAAGGCCAAAACCCATGGCGTGGCGCTGACCGATGCTTTCGACACCATGCAAATCTATCTGGGTTCGCTGTATGTGAACGACTTCAACCGCTTTGGCCGCACCTACCAGGTAAACGCCCAGGCCGACCAATCGTTCCGGCTGCACCCAGACGACATCGCCCGCCTGAAAACCCGCAATGCCGATGGCGACATGGTGCCGCTGGGCGCATTCATGACCGTGAAGGAAACCAGCGGCCCGGATCGCGTACAGCATTACAACGGCTATGTGACGGCTGAAATCAACGGTGGCGCGGCACCCGGCTTTAGTTCCGGCCAGGCGCAAGCAGCAATGGAAAAACTCGCCAAAGAAGAACTGCCCAATGGCATGACTTTTGAATGGACCGAGCTGACTTACCAGCAAATCCTCGCCGGTAACACCGCTATCCTGATCTTCCCGTTGTGCGTGTTGTTGGTGTTCCTGGTGCTGGCGGCGCTGTATGAAAGCTGGACCATGCCGTTGGCAGTCATCCTGATTGTGCCAATGGGTCTGTTGAGTGCCATTACCGGGCTCTGGCTCACCCATGGCGACAACAACGTGTTTACGCAAATCGGCTTGATTGTGTTGGTGGGGCTGGCGTGCAAGAACGCGATTCTGATCGTCGAATTTGCCCGCGAGAAAGAAGAACTGGAAGGCATGGATCCGATCCACGCCGTGCTGGAAGCCTGCCGCTTGCGTCTGCGCCCGATTTTGATGACCTCGATGGCTTTCATTATGGGTGTCGTTCCGCTGGTGACCTCAACCGGTGCTGGTTCTGAAATGCGCCGTGCCATGGGTACCGCCGTGTTCTCCGGCATGCTGGGTGTGACTTTCTTTGGCCTGCTGCTGACGCCGGTGTTCTATGTACTGCTGCGCAAACTGGTGCACGCCGACCGCAAAACCAGACCCGTCGACACACCCTTGTTGCCGCCGCAAGCCCAACTGGAGGGTCAATAACATGACCAACAAGATCAATATTGTTAAGCATTTCACGCTGCCCACGCTCAAGCTGGTTAGCGCGCTGATGTTCAGTGGCGGTCTGGCCGCCTGCGCGGTCGGGCCGGAATACCATGCGCCGGTACCCGCTGAAATTCACTTGGCCAACACCGCCACGGCGGATTTCAACACCAGCAGCATTGAACGCAACTGGTGGGCGCAACTGGATGACCCAGAACTCAACAGCCTGATCGACCAGGGCTTGAACGCCAATCACGATCTGCGCATTGCTTTGGCACGGGTAAATGCGGCGCGCGCCCAGTTTGATATCAGCGAGATCAATCGCTGGCCGGTGGTGACGGCCAATGGGCAAGTCACACGGCAAATGGCGCAGCAACCCGGTTTTACCACCAACCGGGTGCTGACCAATGACTGGCAAGTCGGCTTTGATGCGGGCTGGGAGCTTGATATCTGGGGGCGCTTGTCCAGCCTGGAAACCGCTGCGCGGTCTCGTGCCGAAGCGGCGGCTTTCGGGCTCGACCAGGTGCGTGTGAGCGTCGTGGCCGAAATCGGCCGCAACTATTACTTGATGCGCGGCGCGCAGCAGCGTTACGCAGTCGCTCAGCGCAACCTGAAAAACCTGCAATCCACGCTGGATATCACCCAGGCCCGCGTGACTAACGGCCAAGGCACGGAACTGGATGTAGCCCGCGCCCGCGCCAATCTGGCCAATGTGCAAGCCACGCTGCCGCCGCTGGAAACGGTCGTCAAACTCACGCAATACCGGCTCGCCGTGCTGGTGGGTGTCATGCCTGGTACGCTGGATGCACAATTGGCACCCGCCGTGCTGCCACCGATCTCCAAGCCATTGCCCATTGGTGATGCGGCCGAGTTAATTCGCCGTCGCCCGGATATTGCCGTGGCCGAGCGTGAACTTGCCGCGGCCAATGCCGATGTCGGTGCCGCCATGGCAGAGCGGTTTCCGCGTATCAGTCTGGGTGGGTTCCTTGGCTTTATCGCCAGCCGTGGTGGCGATCTGGGGCAGGCCAGCTCCAAAGCCTGGAGCATCACGCCGAGCATAGATTGGCCTGCATTCCGTCTCGGCGCGGTAAATGCCCAGGTCCGCAGCAACAAAGCCGTGGTCGATGCCGATGTGGCGCGATACGAGCAAACCGTGCTGCAAGCCGTGGAAGAAACTGAGGGCGCATTGCTGACCTATAACCGCACGCAACAACGCTTGTCACGGCTGGTTGAATCGGCCCAGCAAAGCAAACGCGCCGCCGATATCGCTCGCGTGCGTTACAAAGAAGGCGCAGCAGATTTTCTGACGCTACTGGACGCCGAGCGCACGCAACTCAGCGCTGAAGACGCCATGGCTCAGGCGGAATCGGACTCGTATATTGAATTGGTGGCAGTTTACAAAGCGCTTGGAGGAGGGTGGGCGCCAGTCTGATTAAAGTAGCGAATCCAGCGTGTAAATCCGTCAGCATTTGAGGTACAGCGGCCAGGTTCAATCGCAATGATTGACCTGGCCGCTGTGTTTTCTGCCACCGCGCATTCTGCTCGTCGCGAAGTGACATTCCTGTTGGCTATTGCTACCGTAATGGCTGTCTGAAACTTGCCATCAGGATTTATCGTGAAATTATTCCCCGGTTGGGTCTTGTTTGCCTTTGGCTCCGCTTTCTTTGCCGCGTTAACGGCCATTTTCGGCAAGCTGGGTGTTACTGGCGTCAATTCCAACTTCGCCACGTTTATCCGGACGATTGTGATTCTGTTTGTGACGGCGGGAATTCTATCTCTGCGGGCAGAATGGCAAAAACCCGGGACGATTTCGCCTTATAGCTGGCTGTTTCTGGTGCTGTCCGGCATTGCTACCGGATTATCCTGGCTCTGCTATTACCGCGCGCTGCAAATTGGGCCGATTACCAAAGTGGCGCCGATAGACAAATTGAGCGTGGCTTTTGCCATCATCCTTGGCGTGCTGTTTATTGGCGAAAAGCTGACCTGGCCAGTGGCGATTGGCGGATCGCTGATTGTGGCTGGCTCGATTGTGATTATTGCTTTCTAAGGCGCGCGAATCAGGCGGTTCTGGAAAGCGCCACGATTGCCGCGATTAACACCACCATCAAACAAGCTAAAAAAGCGTCCGTTTTGACAGCCCGTGCGAGCTTCGTATAACTGCGCTGTAAAACAGGTTGTGATTGCTGTTTCATGCCGCACCTGAAGATTGTTTGACCAATGTGCATGTCCCAACGCCCGATTCACTCTGTGGTCGGGCGTTGTCATGTTTGCGCAGTATGGTCCGGGCAGCTTAGGGCTGGCTTAGTGTCCGAATCGCATGTTTTCAATGCTGGGTTTTCGCGTTTGGTCATTGAAATGCCGAGCCCGTATAAATAGCCGCAAGTCCGCGTGAAGGACGCTGCGGAACTTCAACCAGCACAGTCGTAGGGGTCTTATAAGTTTGAGATAAGTGAGTCGAGATAACCTGGGAAGCAATCGGCAGCATGAATAGGACGCTATTCAGTTGCAATGCACACGGATTGCTGAGATCAGGCCGCGTTTGAGTCTGGTCCGTTCAACAGGAGAAAACGTTTTGACTACATCCCCCAACCGGCATGCCCTAACCATGCTGAACAAAGTGCCAGAAGTAACGCTCATCTTCTGGATTATCAAGATCATGTCGACCACGGTGGGTGAAACCGGGGCCGATTATCTGGCTGTTCACGTCGGGCTTGGCACGGCCACTACCGGCGGCATCATGCTGGCTTTTTTGGTGGCGGCGTTGTTTCTGCAATTGCGCGCCAGCAAATATATTCCCTGGAAATACTGGCTCACCGTGGTACTGGTCAGTGTGGTCGGAACCCAGATCACCGATGCGCTCACCGACGGCCTGGGTGTGAGTCTTTACGCCAGTACCAGCGTATTTGCCATTGCTTTGGCCGCGATATTTGCTTTCTGGTATCGCATTGAGGGCACGTTATCCATCCACACCATTGTGACCCGGCGCCGCGAACTGTTTTACTGGGCCGCCATTTTGTTCACCTTTGCGCTGGGCACCGCAGCGGGCGATCTGGCGACCGAGGCATTGGGACTGGGCTTTCGCGTTGGGGTTATTGCGTTCGGCGCGCTGATTGCCGTGATTGGCGTCGCCTGCTATCTGGGTGCCAACGCTATGCTCAGCTTCTGGCTGGCCTACATTCTGACTCGCCCGCTGGGTGCCTCGCTGGGTGACTTGCTCTCTCAAGCCAAAACCTATGGCGGCGTGGGCTTGGGCACTGTGCAGACCAGTATTGTTTTCCTGTCGGTCATTGTGGTTCTGGTTGGTCTGGTCAGCATTCAGCAATCCCGCGCCACCCGCAAGGCCATTGCAGTTAACGAGTAGCCCGTTAGCGGTCCGATTTTCTGACTTTATCCATTTAAAAAATCAACGCGTCATTGAATTAACCCACTTGCTTTGCCCGTGGCAGAGCAAATCATCTGGAGTAAAACATGCTGAAAAATAATCTTTCGAAACGTCTGCTGGCTATCTCTTTCGCGCTATTGGCTTTGGGTTTGTTCGATGTCTTTCCTGGCGTATCGATCATCTCGTCCGCCTATGCCGCTGAACCCGCCAAACTGGGCGACCTGGCATCTTTTCGCACCATTGTGGTCGATACCCTGAATCTGGTGCAAAAGGGCGATCTGGCGGGCGGAAAAACCCGTATCAAAGACCTGGAAACCTCTTGGGATGACGCCGAGCCTTCGCTAAAACCGCGTGCAGCCACCGACTGGCACGCCGTAGATAAGGCTATCGACAACGCGCTTTCTGAGCTGCGCTCGAACCATCCAGATCAGGCTAGCTGCAAGAAATCGCTGACCGATTTGCTGGCGATTATGGATAAGGTTGGCGGCAAGCACTAATGGCATATCGCGGCGGCATCCCAAGTCAGAATTAAACGGCATGTGACGCCGGCTCGCCACGGTACCAAGCCCACATTGGCGATGACCAAGCTGAAAAACCACAGACCTGTGCTACGGTTTAATCCCCAAAAAAGGAGAAAGCCATGAAGGGTTTGTTTTTTCTGCTGGTCATCGTGGGTGTCCTGCTCTACCTGGTCAAAAAGCAAGCCCGGAAAACGGCTGGCTCGACCACGACAGATGAACCATATCCGTATAAATCGCGTGGGCGTCTGTGCACTGAGGCAGAGGCGGCGTTCTTTGAAAAGCTGCGACAAGCCCTGCCGGAACACCACATCTTTGCCCAAGTGCAGATGCTGAGGATCATGGAGGTGAGGGCGGTAGAAAATGCCAAGTCATGGCAAAACAAAATCGACCGCAAGAGCCTCGATTTTGTAATCTGCGACGCCAACCATGCAATTGTGGCCGGCATTGAACTGGACGACTCAACGCATAGCCAGAAAAAACGTCAAGATCGTGACGTGTTTGTCGAGCGCGCAATGCGCGACGCAGGTATCAAGTTGGCCAGATTCCACGCACGTGAAGTCATCACAGCCGACGGTATTCGAGAACGGATACTGGGCGCTGCGCCTTCGGTTCAAGGATGATGGCGTCGGCCCAGGCGTAAAAATTTTCCGCCTGACGTTACCGGGTTGATCGTATCAATGGATAATGTTGCACAAGAAATTATCTTGCCAGTAACGCAAGAGCATCCAACATTGTCCGGAGATATAAATGACGTACTTGCAGGCTCTGGAAGCCGCCATTGCTGATGTCGAATCAGCTGATTTGCTGACGGCCAGAGACAAGGCGGTAGTAGCCCTGCGTGCCATGGTTGCGCTGGCTAGCGAACTGGTTGCAGATGCCGAAATGGCACGCTTGGCCGCCGAACACGAGCGCGAACTGCTTGTCAGACGCGTTGAAGTGCTTGAACGGCGCGCGCAAATTGAGGCCCATTCGCCAAATTGAAGAGGGCGGTTGCGAGCGGCCTGAATGATCGTATTCTGGTCGCTCGACTCTTCCGGGCTGACTCAGTCAGCGTTGTGGGTGCCAAGGATTTATATCAGCCGGATGTACTTGTCCCGGCGTGACTCACTTCTTCGGTTCAGGCTCAGGCTTCTGATCTTGGGGTTGAGAAGCGGTCATTTTCTGGCTGGCCGGTATGCTGGCTTTATGATGCTTGGTGCTGTGGGCCTTGGGCGCAGAAGCATCTGCGGCAAAACCGCTGCCGGAGAACGCGATTGCAGCGACTGCCAAAATTGCGGTTACGAGTTTCATGATCTTTTCTCCTGGTTAAGCAAGATGGATCGCCTTTCGTACAACTGGAGTGTTTATCTTCAGGCGATTGGCAATTCCCGCACACGAGCGGCGGCGCAGGATATGAGGCTATTCTGCGCGTCCGCGGCAAATCCCCCTGTCGGCGCCTTGCATTAATTGATGTAGGCAATTCGGCAAATCTTCGACAGTAAATAAGGGATTTAATAGGAGATTTAATCGGGCAATTGATTGACTACCAAACAGCTGATGGAGAAAGCATGTCGCCGGGAGGCGGGCGCCCATTGAGGGTCAAGCGTATTGCAGCGGCACTGTGGCGTAACACCATCGAGTCATTGCCCCGATACACCCATCGTTAGCCCCAATATATTGGCGCTTCTCAGTGAGGCCGAAACAAGCCAGTTCAGCGTTGGCCAGTCCCGGTTGAACGAGATGTCAGGCTCTTTGTGGTAGTTCAGCGCTGAACTTGAATACCAGATAAATCATGAGTAATGCGCTAACTAGAACGCCAACCGACGCAATGCCAAGAATTGGCCCAAGAACGGCTTCCGGAAGCACACCACCATAAAGCAGCAGAAGGCCTGTGAACATCGAAATTGCAGCAATCTGGTGCAATACAAATTGCGCCTGGGAAATACGCCGATCAGGTTGATGCAACCAAAGCTTGTGGATAATCCCATAAATAAAAGACAGAACGAAACCGACCAAAAGAATATGAGCATGGGCGACAAACTGGGAATGGTTCTGCGACGCACCCATGTAAATCCCAATGCACATGCCAAACGCTACATACGCCAACGAACAGATTAGATATTTCTTATCAAAATTCATGGTATCTCCAGCTACTTAAAGAACAAGGTCGGGTGTAATTCCGGAGTATTAACGTGGCGGTAAAGCCATCTGTAAAGCTAAGCATTTCGTCTGGGGAAAACAACTTTTCAATTCAGTGAGGGTTCAGTTTCGGACAAGTGGATGGTGACCGGGCCAGTAACGTGGTCTGCGGCGTGACAAGCCGCTAAACCGGCGAGGGCAGTAGGGCGCATGTTTGCTGCTGTTAACGGCATGCACTGGTGTTCCTGTTGCTGTGGAGCGGGTGATTAGTCCGGACAACGACTCAATGAGGCATATAGCTCATTGGTATGGAGTCGATTTCGCGTCGCATGAGGGCTATCAATAATTGCTTTGATCTGTCTTTGCGAGGGGATCGCTTCATGCTCTTTGTCGCATCTAGACACCGTGAGAATACACCCGTAGCCAAGGGGTCGGCAGCGCCTCAAGTCGGCAGCGCCAACAAGGCCGATATTCGCGCCATATTGGGCGCGTCTGGCTCGGGCAAAACCACCTACGTGATGCAGCAACTACGCCAGGACAAACCCGACCGGCTGCTGATTTGGGATACAAAAGGGGAGTTCAGTCAGGAGGGCTACGCCACGGCGGTGCGGTCGATTTCCGAACTGGTCGCCGCCGTGCGCAAATCCGAAAAGTGGAAACTGGCGCTAATCCCCTACGGCACGCCAGCGGAGCGGCGCAAGCTGTTCGACATGTTCGCCGCACTGGCGTTTGCGGCAGGGCGTTGTACGGTGGTGGCGGAAGTAATTTCAGGCGTAGCGGTGGGCGGAAAAATCAACGCCCCCGGTTGGCAGGGGGGGGCGCACGTTTGGCCTGACTGTCTACGCCTTGTCGCAACGGCCCGCACTCATGGACAAGGAAACATTGGGCAATGCGTCCGTCATCCGCTGCGGGCGGCTGGCATGGAAGGCCGATGCCAAAATCATGGCTGATTGCCTCTTTGTCGATCAAACCGCTCTATTGTTGCTTGCTGATATGGAATACCTTCAGCGCGAGCGCGGAGAAACTTCACGGGGAAAGCTACATTTCTAGTTTTATTCAGCCGGGTCAAGTGGCTGCGCAGGCTGCGGTGCTGGCTCGATTTGAGTCCCGGGGGGCAATCCGGCTAATGCCGCAATATTGACATTTAAGACAGCATTGCCTGCAAGAAGATCACGAAGCGCCTTGCGGACATTGTTGTTGTCTGCGCTTTCCTCGTCATGCGCCCTTGGGTAGTACGCTCCCTTTTTTAGTAAGGCACGGTCAAAATCGTAACCGACATCGATAGCCATTTTGTGCAGCATATTAATGAATAGCTCTCCACCTTCCGAGGTCCATGCGGTGCCAACGGCATCAGATGGATTCGGCCCAAGGTCTTTACCCAGATGCTCAAGATATTCGTGCCATGTATTTAATACATCTTGCTCAGTCTTGCTTCTGCGTAGCGAATTAAAGCGAATGGGGCCATGAAACACAATGTCGATAAGATTGAGTGCGCGTACGTGCTCGGCAGTGACACGCGCTGGAATCGGTCTGGTCGCCATTAACCGGGTAAAAAGCTCTACCTTCAAATCTCTGGCTTTGCGCAATCCTTCAACCAGCTTCTGCGCCTGAACGGCTAAAATCGGCCCGAGGCAAGTGGAAATCACCACTGCCCAATCTTTTACTTCTACCCCTAAAAATGTACCCATTGCCACCCCACCTTATTTCGGATTTGATTTTCCACGCCCAATGACGCATTCCGATGGGCGGCATGGGGCATATTAGACGGGTTAATGGTGCCCCACCAATACCTATATGACGCCCCTTTGCGGGGCGTTTTATTTTGGCCGATTCTCCGGGCTTGCAAGTTGTGTTTACACATCAACCAAGCCCCAAGGAGGGGTCAAACATGAATTCCTATCTTAAAACCGCACTGGTCGCGATTGTTGCCATTGCCGTTGTTGTCCGCGTTGAACCGCTGAAAAAGATTGTTATCGGCTCCTGAGCCGGTTTCGCCTTTTCTGCCAACAACAAAGGATAAACAACAATGGGCATGCTCAAGAAACAACTGAGCTTTATGAACGTGGCAGCAGGGGTAACGGCGACCGTTAACCTGCCACTCGGGCCGACCTACGAACGCTGGGTATTCCAGTTGGGTGGCACCACGTTTACCAAGGCGCACATGACAGACATCCGCTTGCGGGTGAATGGTCGTGTGATTCACCAGTGTTCGGCGGTTGACCTGGATGCCATGAACGCATTTACGGGCATGGTGACAGACCTGAATTTGCTGACGCTGGACCTGACCGAAATCTTTGCACGTGATGCAACCGGCCAGAAAATCGGCGCGCTTTCCACTGCTACGGGGATGTCCGCTGTCGTGCTGGAAATCGATATCGCCGGCGGTTCCATGCCGAAATGCCTCTGGATCAAGCCGGCCCACATGACGGCGCTGAAATTGAAGTTTTGTTTCATGAACAAAACCGGGGAAGAGAATACTTACCTTACAATGCGGTGGTATTTCACTTTACATAAATGTATTTATATAAAACTCGGGAAGAGATGTGCGGTTGATTGCTAAAAACCAATTCAAAAACCGGAATTGGAATTGGGGCGGTTTATGGGGGTTTACTTCACCCATGAAGTAAAGTGCGGGTGTTACTAATAACCCGCACATGAGGCCGGGGCGCATGCGCGCCACCGGCAGGGCGAAGTCAAAAACCACCCCTCCGGCGGGGGACCACAGGTCCCCCTCACTCGCTTCACTCGTCCGGATCGCCCCCTTGGGGAGGATGAAACTCTCCCCCGGCAAAGCCGGTTCCCCCTCTGTATTCGGCTTGCAGTAAAGAACCGAAGCTTTCCCCGTGTTGTAAGCGTCGCTGAAAGTTTATGCCGATATGATAGACGGCCTATTTATCGTCACAATGACGTTAATTGTTTTGTTATAATAACGTCACTGTTACGTTAATTGGTAATCGCCATGGCCAAGCAAACTGAAGACACGAAAACTCTTGAATTGATCGAGACGCCAAAACGGCGTGGTCGGCCCGTGACGGGCAAGGCCAAAAGCAGTGCAGAACGCATGCAGCTATTGAGGTACAGGCAGAAAAGAGATGGGGTAAAAACGCTGAATTTTTCAACAAGAGAATTGGCTTTAATATCTGAATCTCTACAGCACTTACATTCAGGAATTGATTGCGTGGAAAGCTGGAAACCGGAGCTGGTGGGATTAATTGAAAAGCTGAAGGCGGCGAATTAGACCTTGCCAAGGTCGGCCAATAGTGCCATGACGCTGAAAATGGATTCATAAGGGAGGCCACGACTGTAAAGAGCGTGGCCTTCTTTTTTCGCCCTGGCGACCTTGTAGCGGACGTAGAAGTTTTTCACGTAGTCAGCGCGCAGGGAAAAGCGGACGTGTGGCCCGATGTTCGCAATGATCAGGAGCCACAGATCCACTTCATCATCAGACACGGCGCACACCTCTTCCGGGGTCACGCCATGCATCCAGTCAGCAAAAGGGCGGTGCAGGTACTTCGAGACTTGCATGAACGCTACGCACACTCCAGAAGATCATGGGTGTACGTGCAATTGAACCAGTCCACGTAGGCAGAGTGCCGCGCCAGACCGTCGTAGTGCGTTGTTGTGGCGCACCCACCAAGGCAGCACAACAACGCCACAGCGGCGAAGCGGAAAAGAGTAGAGAAGCCGATCATGACTTTCATCTCACACCCCGGCCCGGTGGGGCCGGGGTGTGCTCTTCCAGTCACGACTGGCGAAGTCGTAGGAGTAACCGGATACGGCGCAGAAGGCCTTGATGTACAGCCATAGCGGAAAGCGCCACAACATCGACAGCGGCGACAGGCGCGGAGGCAGATAGCGTCCGTGGGTGTGCCAGGGCGAAAGCAGCGTATGCGCACCGTGCGGATAATCGGGGTCGAAAATCTGTTTGGTGTCGTAGGCCTTGTAGAGTGAGCCGCCAGAACAAAACCAGCGATCAACCGAGACCGGGCGTGCCGATCTGCCCATGGTCACACGTGCCGTGTGAACTTTGGGCAGAGGTAGAAAACGCTTGCCGGTGATCATGCGATACAGCGGCGAGACGAAGGGCACCGACACCTTGTCCAGGCGAAAGCATTCGGCGTGGAACTCGCAGAGCGCTTCGCGAATCTGGTTATCCAGCATGCCGACGTGTTGCACGAGGAAAAATACGTCCCAGCCCTTTTTACGGGCATGCACGAACCAGCGGATCAATTCCTTGCGACCGGGATCATTGAAGCTGCGGGCGTTCATCCAGACGGCCAGCTCGTCGAGAATGAGCGCGCCGTTCTTGCTCTCGTCATAGCTGGTGTTGCCGTTGCCGATCACATCGAGATCAGCGGCCGTTGGCAGGTCAGGAACACGGCTGTAAGTGGCCTTGCTGCGTTTGTTGCCGGTCAGATGGCACAGGTCGATATCGAAGTTGCCAGCGATACGGCGGCCCTCTCTGGCGTACTCAGCGAGCTGCTTGACGGTCATGAGTGACTTGCCGGAGCCCAGCGTGCCTGTGACGACATAAATGCTCATGTGATGTTCTCCCAAGTGAAGCGGGCCCACTGGATGACCTTGAGGCCAGCCCAGACAGAGGCATAAGCGGTAAGGCAGGCGGGCAGGTTGTCGGTAAAAATCATGTACGCGAAGCCTTGCCACATGACGCCCGGCCAAGCCATGGACAGGCCATTGAGGGCGGCAGTGCACACAGCGTAAAACGTGCCCATAGCAGCAACGGCCAGAGAGATCACCAGTGCGGCACGGGCAAGCTTGTGAGTGAAGAAGGTGAACAGCCAGGCTACGAAACCACTGAAAAACGTGCCCAGAAAGCCCATCACCACCGTCATGATTGCGCCCATGGCTTACTCCTCAGTCTTGGCCGAAGCCGTGTTGATGTTGAAGCCCCGGCCAAGCAGATAAATCCCAATTGCCGTAGCCACGTTCCAGAACCAGAAGAAAAACACGCGAATTTTGTCGATCCACTGGCAAAGCGGAATTGATACGTTTTTATCAAGAATTGGCACCGTCGGATCGGTGCAAACAAAGGAAAACGACGTAAACGGGCTCCAGGACAGAAAGGATGTCTGCGCAGCAGGTGTGCCGTCCGGGACAGGTGTTGGCGACGGCACTGGTGGAAACTGTGTAGCTGCAGGAAGCGTGACCGGATCAGGTGTCGAGGTAGGGGTTGGGTCAGGGGCCGGTTTTGCATCAGCCGTGGTAGTCGAGCTGGTGGTCGTGCCAGTAACCGAATTGTTGGTATTGGTAATGTTGGTGGTGGTCGAATTAACATTGGTCGACGTGTTATTAACCGTTGACCCGGATGGGCTAGCAGTGGTTGTCGTTGAGCTAGTCGTGGTGCTGGTTGTCGTACTGCCGTCAGGGTTGGACGTCGTGGTAGAGGATGTCTGCTGAGGTGTACTGGTTTGAGTTGGTGTATTTACCGTAACGACCTGAGGTCGACTTGATTGAGCAACATTCGTATCGGGCGAGGCGGCGGACGCATCATTGAACGCCTTGCTCCAAGTGGGGACCGTTTGATCAGCATTCAAAGACTGATTTAGTGCATTCTGAAAATCGGATGTTTGTGCGGGTGCATATCCCGGATTGACCACGGTACACATTGGCCATCCACCAGTAAGACCATTCGGGGTTGAGCCTGCAGGGCAAACCGTTTTAGATGATGAGCCCTGCCTATTGCCTGTGCCACCCTGGCCACTGGCATCACGATAAGAAACGAAAATGGCAACGGCCTGATATGAATATGTGCAATTACCAGGCGTGTAAACATAGCCATCGTTTGCACTATTAAGCACCGCAGCAACAGCGCCTGCAGCACTAGCACAGTCAGTGTAAGAACTACCTTGCGTGACCGAATAAGAAGCTGGAACCAAAGATGAGCCCTGCATCTCCCATGCTTGTGCATCGGCCATCCATTTCATGCCCTGATTGATCAACGCTTGCGTAACAAATTGCGAAACAATGCCACCAACAATGCCGGCCGGAGTAATGCGACCACTTTTTGCAGCACTGGCAAGTGAGGCGGCAATTTCAGCGCCCGTGATACCTGTCTCAAGTGTCGCGTCAATAACAGCACCATTTGGCCAAGTTGCTGCTTGCTCTTCCGCCATCATCAGCGACGTACCAGCCGATGTAGGTGCAACACGCGACGGCGTTGTTTCGCTGCCCAGCACCTTATAGGTGGTGGACGGATTCATGCTGTAGTTGTATCCGCCAGTGGTACGTGTGACGTTTGTATGTGGCGGGTTTTTGATCAGCGAACCGGCAAACGAAAACGAGCAAGCAAACACCACGAAACAAGCAAATAAAGCGGGCGCAATCCTACACATTATCTTTTTCCGTCACTGTCACGATAAATGAAAAGGGGGCCGAGGCCCCCACAGCGCAACCGGCGTGGGGCCGGTCTTAGATGCTGCCGATCAGCTTCTTGCCCCACTTCCAGATCGCCATGGCACCGAGCGCCCCAATTGCGACCGGAACGACGGCGGATAGCATGGCAATGGCACCAGTGGCCACGTTGGTCATGCCGGTGGTAACGGCAGCAGTGATTGCCGTGTAATCGGTACCATCAGCGAATGCAGCCGGAGCGATAGCGCCAGCAGCAACAGCACCGAGGGCCAGAACGTAGGAAAGGTTTTTCTTGGTCAACATGCTCAAATCTCCTAAAGAATAAAAAACAGACGACGAACGTACTGCGCGAAAAAGCCCAGGGTGAAACCAGTGGCCCAAACCCCAAGCAACCAACCGACCAACATTGCCGAACTCATGTCAGGCATAACGTTGGCCCGATACAAAACCGATGGCGAAAAGCAGAACCATGACGGCGTAAAACGTGCCCATCTGCCAGCTATCACCACTAGCAGGGGCCGAGGCGACGGCGGAGGCGACGGTAGAGGCGTCCATCACTCAGCCCTTGCGGGACTTGTTCCAAAGGAAGGCGAGGACTGCAACGAGTCCAACAACGAAATAGCCGATGCTGTGAGCGGTAAACATTTCTGGTTTCCTTGCAAGAAAAAGAGAACAAACAGTGAAGGCAGGGCGCAAAGCACACCAAAGCCCAGCGCAAAACAAACCACGAAAAGCCAGTCGTTCATGCTGCTCTCCGGATGTCTTCCCAGCCGTAAACAGGTGCGCCCAGCTCAATGGTGCGGCGGCGAAACGGCACGATGTTCTGCTCGTTAAAGTCGGCGTAGGTCATGCCTGCCTCAAACATGACCTTGCGATGGCGTGACCATGTCGGGCTGCTCATGGTGTCCTCGACCTCACGCAGGCCCATGGCCTTGATCTGGCACCACGTCCGGTATGCGGCCATGCCGACGCCTTCGGTGTAGCCAACGCGCTTGGCGGCTTCGATAAAATTCGTGCGCAAATCATCCATTTCAGTGATCTCCACCTTGCCGACGAAATGCGCGAAGTAGTCCTGGTGCATTTTCTGAAAGTCGTCAGCGGTCATTTCGTACCAGGCTTTCGGTGAGCGTTCTCGCCACCATTGGTGCCCGATTTTCAGTTCCAGACGCAAAATGCGGTTGGCCAGCTCCATTTGTTCCGGGGTGGCTTCTGCTTGAAATTTCTTTACCTGATAGGCCAGATGCGGGCCTTTGGCGTAGGCCTTGCCGGAGAGCAGGGCGGAGCCGTGGTTGAAGTACTGCGTTTCTGCCGTGTTGCGGACCTTGTAGCGGCCACCTTCGGCTTTACCGAGGTACAGCAACGCCTGTTTCACTTCGGGCAGGCTGTCGAGGTCGTAATTGGCCGTGATGTCTGCGCGGGTACAGTTCCAAAGCTCAATGCCGGGCCGGAAAAGGTACGAGCCATCCAGCGGGAGAATGCATTCGAGATGTTTCGACGCGAAGCGGATCATGTCGGCTGCACACTCACGGATATCGAACTTGCCGAAGACGTTATTGCCGTTCACGACGCGAGCCGGAGAGCCGGACAGCGTGAGAAAATGCGGTGTGGGGTCTACAACGAGTTGATGCGAGTCCGAACGGATTGATTCGCGGCCAACCTTTTGCCAGCGAAGCTCACCATCCGGACTGATGCAAATAACGCGATCATTCAGATTGGCGGCGCGGTCATAAACGGCTTGCGGGACGTGTTCCCGGGGCAGCTTGAGCGTGAGCCAGTCAATCAGCATGATCAGGCGACTTTTTTCAGTTCGCCGGTGTTAACGTCCAGCGCTGTTGCGCGTTGGACGGGTGTAAAGCCCTGAATGACGGTTTTCATTTTCCCGAACTCGATAATCTGCGTAACCTGCAAATCAACGTGAATCGGACCGCGTGAGAAGTCGAGGTTGTAGGACTTGGCCAGGGCAACAAGGCCCTGAACTCCGTCCAGCTCGTTGCACTCAAAGCCAACACCGGAGATGTCCATGGTCTGGCTGGATTTTTCGACAACAGGGGTGAGGGCAAGGACTTGGGTCATGTCGTAGGCTTTGCCGGACGCTTTGGCTACGCCTTTGCGATTGACGACGCCACAAAGTAGGACTCGCATGGTTTGCTCGCTGTGTGAATAAGTCCAAATTTAGACTTGGTGCGATGGTAGGTTCAATTTTGGACCTACGTCAATAACCAGAAAGCAAAAACAACACGTGGAGTTTGTTGAAGATGAACGAACCAATGAACACGGTGTTTGTGCCGGTGGGAATGATCATGGTTGCTGCAAAGCTGGCATGGGACTGGTACAAGCGAAAACGAACCCAACGCGAATACAGCGAGTTCACAGCAAAACGCCCGACGGGAAGGCAATCAGCAAAGCAAATGGGCGGGGATCAATTTGGCCGTTTGGTCACCAGTTGCTTTGGCGACAAGGGAAAGGCCGAAAGACTGATTGCATATGAGATGAACAAGGGCGCAAAGAATCGTGATGCAGCCATAGCGGCGGCAATGGACCGATTGAGTCGAGATCGAGCGCGGTAACCGGCAAGCAAAGGAGAAAACAATGAAGACGATCAACGAAGTCCTTGATGAGGCCAAAAAGGCACGCGGACTCGATACCGACTACAAACTGGCAAAGACACTCTCCGTAACGCCAAACTATGTGGTTGGGTTCCGGGACAAGACACGGGCCATCGATAACCTGACTGCATGCAGGCTGGCCGACATCATCGGGTGTGATCCGATGCAGGTAATCGCCATTGTGGAGCTGGACCGGGCCAAGAACGACGAGAAGGCAGGCTTCTGGCGAAATTTCTTGAACCAGCGTTTTGGGAAGTCCGCCGCGTCCGTGGCGCTGGTGCTGTGCCTGACAATGACGGCGGCACTGTCAGGCTTCGGAGAAGGTAGCGGGTCGAACCTTACGGCCAAGGTAGCCAGTGCGGCGGAGGTCGTTCTAGCACTTCTGGTTCTAACGTATCTTACTTTACATAATATACAGATGTGCTGTCAGATCGTCTGACAGGGCATGCCGTAATACCTCCCCTGCATAAGCTTTTTGAACCCCTCCCGGCAGGGCTATCGTCGCCGCCGCAACCACGGCAATCGAAAGGGCGCTCTTAGAGAAAGCGCGTTTCACATCTTCCCAATACCCGCGTCGTTCCTCGGTCTTGGCCCGTTCTGCCTCAATAATTGCCGACAGTTCTCGGGCGTCTCTTTGCAATATTTTCTGTAATTCCATTAGGGCGTACATGTCTGGCGTGCTTTTCCCGTGCCTCCAGAGACTGACCGCGGAAGCGGTTACGCCCATGTGAATTGCTAGCTGGCGGTCGCTGTCTTTGCTGATCGCTTTTAGCGCCTCGTTCAGAATTTCATTAAGCGAATTCATTGTTTTCTCCTTGTATTGAGGATGCTTGACATCAAGCATGCTCAACATTACCGTATTAAGCATCCTTGATAACGGTAGCACGCCAAACCATGACCAGCAAACGCACAGAAACGACCGCTACGCTTTCTGCACATATTGGAGAAGGTGAACCGTGCGACCGGGATACGAACATGGTTAATCTGAGCATTAGCCGAGATGACATTGGTGTGATCGTCTGGTCTCTGCATTCGCTGTGTTACGACAAGCATATTGAGGCCTGCAAGGCTGCTGAATATGGTGATCTTGCGCGTGCTGCCAAGTTGCGCGGTGACGTGGTTGAGTTGGAAGCCTTGGTCGGTCGTCTTTTTCGCAGTAGTTGGGACGCTTTTTAATGGCCCGCAAACGCCTTAAATCGCCCGGCCTGACGCCCGCTGAGAAAATTGACCTCGGACGGCTCACGGCTGACCAGATCGCCAAAATCGAAGGGCAGGTTACGTTTGCGCTAGGCGAGGAAAACATGACGCGCGTCGCGCTCATGGATGCTTTGCCAGTCGACACCCGGCCTCACGTCGATTCTTGGCTGTTGGGCCTGACCGGCGAAGCAAAAGCCGCCCGCATGTCCGACTTTATGCAAGCTGCGCACCGGGCTGCGGCCTTGGTGGGGCGCGAAGCGCCGCACAAGGATGCGGGCCGGTCGCATGAGACCCCCACTAGTAACACGGGGAGAACTCAAAATTCACCCGATGCCCCCACTATCAAACTCGTTGTGGGTACGGATGGCGAGATCAAGGAATATCCGGTGCGGCGAGGGTGGGGCGGTGATGCCTCATTTATCGATTGGGTATCGTTCACGGTCCATCGCGACACATTCAAATCCTTCGCATCGTTTCTCGAAACCGATGATGACTATGTGCTGGCCTATAGCCCGGTGCTTGAGCATATTTTCGGGTTCGGCGTAACCGCCAAACGTACCAACGGCGCGCAATTCTTCAAGGCCTCGTTTGACCTTGGCGATATGTACGGCCTCGTCTGCATTGGCGGTGCCAAGCAACACGGCAAAATCCTTGTTTCCCTGAGCGGGAAGGGCTGTGCTGCGGCCAAAGAGGGTTGGGAACAACGCCTGGTCGATTTTCTGGAAGACCAAGCGGATCAACCCAAAATCACCCGTATCGATCTGGCTTATGACGACTACATGGGTGAGTTGTACTCGGTCGATAAAGCGTTTGATGACTTCAAAACGGGCTTGTATCAGACCTATCGCGGCAACGGCCCTCAGTGTGAACACTTGGGTAACTGGTACCGCCCAAATGGCAAGGGTCGCACCTTCTGCGTTGGCCTGCGTCGATCCGGCAAATATGGCCGTATCTATGAGCGGGGCAAGAAAGAGGGCTGCAAAGCATCGGAATGGGTGCGCGTCGAAATCGAACACAAAGCGATTGATCGCATTCTGCCGTTCGACATGCTTTTGCAGCCGGGTGCATATCTTGCGGGCAGCTATCCGGCGCTCCAGTGGATCAGCGAAGCGCAATCACGCATTGCCACAACCAAGCTTGAGCTTGAGATCAATGTCGAAAAGGCTATGGAGTGCATCAAGCACCAATACGGCAAATACATTGGCACCTTTGTTCACCTGCTCGGCGCTGAGAAATTCATTCAGCTCGCATCTAAAGAAGGCGTACCTCAACGCCTGAAAGTACCGACTCACACCCTGAGTCCGGCCCCGCTCACGCTGGCCGACCGGCACTCTCTCCCGAATTGCGATCTCAAAACCGGCGAACCACGCTGGAACGAAAACATTCCATTTTCAGCCACCACTACTACGCAAGCGCCTTGGTGGGTTACGGCTTCAGACGGCGCTCATTGAATAAGTGACTAGTCACTAAAGGAAAAGCCATGCGTTTCAAAACCAATGCAACCGTTGTCGGTATCAAGATGTTCAAGGGTGATGTTGAAGGTCAGGCATACGACAACACCACGGTATTTGCGCTGATGGAACAGGATGAAACCAAGGGTACGGCTAAGGGCTTTGCCGTGTCGGATTTCAAATACCCATCGTCCGAACTGTTCCAGCAATACAAGGGCGTGAAGTTCCCGGCTCAAGCCGAACTGGAACTGGAACTGGTCAGTAACGGCAAGGTGCAAAAAACGGTTTTGGTGGGCGTGCGGTTTGCCGGTGCTGTGAACGTCAATGACGGCACGGTTTCCAAGGCGGCCTGATTATGAGCGTCGTTCCGGCTTTCTACGTACAGGATATTGAATCCGGCTACTTCATGAGGTCGGACGGCGAGGGCGGTATTGATTACGTGCCGCTGATTACGGACGCGGAATTTTTCGATGATCGCCAATCGGCCATTGATACGGCGGTTGACTGCCTGAATGGTTGGGTCATTTTCGAGTGCTGGAAAACAGCCTGATGCCTGCCTGCCTGCAAGTGGTCGCATCTCAACCCGCAATGGTTACTGCGGATACGCCTGACCAGTGTTCCGGCTACGTGCTTGTGACCGGGACCGAATACCAGAATTTGCAAGCCGTCGCTTCCATCTGGCAAGTGCCCGATACCGGCGATTTGCAAACCGCGTTCATGTCCAGTTTTACGTTGGTCATGGTCGCTTATCTCTCGGCTTGGGCATATGCCCAGCTTATTAACTTTCTTTCGGAGAAATAAAAATGCTTAAGAAAAACTCGGCAATTGCTTTGTACGCAACTCTGGCTGCTGGATTTGGCACTGTCGCTGCTGGCGCAAATGCTGCTGGTACCGGTCTGGATTTCAGTGCCATTACTGGCGCAATTGATGCCTCTACGATTGTTGCTGCAATTTCGGCTATCGCTGCAATCAAGATTCTGCCGGGCGTTGCCAAGTGGGGTTACAACAAGGTTATCGGCTGGTTTGGTGGTTAATTCCGGCGCTTCAGACGGGGGCTTCGGCCCCTGTTTTTATTGGTGAGGTGCGTAATGGCTTGGCTACTGATTTTCTTTTTATTGGGTCTGCTTGTCGCCGGTGCAGTTGTATACGGCTTCAAAAAATGAAAGCGCTATTGCTGGTTTTGTTATTGGCGGGCTGTGCCACTGATTCGCAATTGACGGAGCATAAACGTGATGAATATATCGCTTGGGATAAAAAGATTACTGATTGCGTTTATCGTATTGGGTGGCCTTGTTATTAGCTCTTCCGCTTTTGCCCGTCAGGTCTGCCCGGATTGCTGGGGGGAGCCCGGTGGCAAAACCAAGGGTCCGACGCCTGTCCAGTCGGCGACAACAATGAGTAGTGATAACGCTCATACCTACAATTGGACGCTCAAGTCTGCATCGCCGAGCGGCGCTGTTTATTCCATTACTGATACGTGGCAAAGCTGCCGTTATAACCCCGGCGGCGACCCTATTTGCACCCCGAACACGTCTACCTCTGATGCAGGTACTAGTGTTCAGTGCACCACTACGTATCCTCTTTTTGATACGTCTACTTATGAGTGTTACAACAATTCGGCTGCTCCGCCTCAAACTTGCTCTTCTAAAGATGGGACTTCAGCCGGTAAAAAGTACGTTCCAATTGCAGGCTCCTCCGTGTCAAACGGTGCGGCCAACATTACGAATTCCGGCGCGTTTAATTCTCAACTTGCCTCTGGCCTAAGCTCCAATATCGGCGGTTGTGAAGCTCAGGAAGTGCAGTGTGATGTTGATGCGACCACTGGGGGCTACGCGGCTTATTCTGGTACCGGTGACACGCAAGCCTATTACAGCTGCCAGATGCGCTATACGGGCGATGATGGTGCAGGTGCCGACATCACCTATGCGACCCCAGCCAGTGACGCTAAGTCAGCTCCTCCGGCGAAGTCTCAGGATTGCCCTGTTGGTACCAGCTTTTCTACCATTGGATCGGGTTCTGACAAGCTTTCTGGTTGTGTGGCGGATAATCCGGCCGCTTCACCTACGAGCTGCCCGGCTGGGACTTCTTTTTCTACTGTCGGGTCCGGTTCCGGTGCGATTTCGGGGTGTCTCGCCACGCCGAGCAATACACCTGCCACTTCTGCGGCTGATTGCCCTCCGGGTTCGCTGTTCGGACAAATGGGTAATCTTTCGGGGTGCCTTGTTTCTCCGACGACTACTGATAGCACTTTGACGAATCGTGTTCCCGGTACGAATACAAATAGTTCGCTTCCGCCAGGCACTACGGCGTGCCTTTCTAATTGCACGAGCAATCCAAAATCCAATTCTTCGAGTCCGACGCCTACGCCCACCACGCCTACGCCTACACCGTGCCCGACCGGGCAAACGTGCACTGATACACCAGGCGATTCAAAGGTGGGTGCAAATGCGCCGGATAAAGGGTCTTTTTATACGCCCGGTACGGATAAGCTAAATGATGTGTTTTCGGATTTTTCGAAGAATATGCAGCAAAGCCCGATTCTCTCGGGTGCATCGGGTTTCTTTAATTTCAGTGGCGGGGGTAGTTGTCCCACGTGGACTATTCCATCCGTTCATATGCCGTTTGGCTCTTTACCTTCAATCTATATTGATCAGTTTTGCGGGCCAGCTGCGCAATCAATGTACGCAATTATCAAAGTGGTTTTGCTTTGCGTGGCTACGTTTTTTGCCTTTCGCTGGGCGATTCTGTAAGGGGTAAATGATGGATTGGTCTTGGCTGAGTGAAAAACTCGACAATCTTGGTAATTGGTTTTTGCTGGTTATCAAGGCTGTTTTTGCTGCGCTGGCTGATTTCATTGGCGATATGTTTATCGCCATTGTCAAAGCGTTGCTTGGCGCAATTCTGTTTTTGTTTCAATCGTTGCCCGCACCTTCTTTTTTGAATGGTGGTATGTCCGGCGTAACCGGCATGCTGCCTGATTACCTTGTTTATTTTTTGACCGTAACCGGTTTTGGTCAGGCAATGGCAATTTTGGGTACTGGCGTCGCTTTTCGTCTTTTGCGTAAGGTCGTTACCTTGGGGCAATGGTAAATGTTTACCTTTCATGAGGGTTTGCCGGGTCATGGCAAAACGTGGGAAGCCGTGGTTTATCACATCCTTCCGGCCATATCGAAACAGCGGAAAGTGTTCACCAATATTCGCGGCATGGACCATGGCAAGGTGTCAGAACTGACCGGCGTCCATGTGGATCGTGTTTCGGAATTGCTGGTGCAAATCGAATGGGACGATACGCGTCGCATTGACAAGCTGGTCGAAAATGACGCCTTGGTGGTGATTGATGAGTTGCAGGATTTCTGGCCCGCAAAAGGGCAGGTGAGTCCCGAGATAACTGAGTTTGTGACTCAGCACCGTCACCGTGGGCTTGATCTCGTGGCCATGGGTCAGGATTTGCGCGACTGCCATGCGCTCTGGAAGCGCCGCGTAGAAAATAAAGTCGTGTTTGTGAAGCAATCGGCGCTTGGTCGAGACCACAAGTACGCCTGGACAATGTTTAAGGCCAAAGGCCCGGAAAAATTCCAGAAGATCAATAACGGCACGCGGGAATACGAGCCCAGGTTCTTTGGTGTGTATAAGACTAAGCGCGACGATGCGACCAACATGGAGCACTACAAAGATGATCGCGCCAACCTTCTGAAAACTAAATTCTTCCGGTTCCAGTTGCCGCTGGTGTTCATCATGGCCGGGGTGGCGGTGTGGTATCTCTGGGGCTTCTTTCACAAGTCGCCCGTTCATGTTGCGCCAAAAAATCAGGAGCGTGCTTATGTCGTCAATTCACCCAAAGCGCCGGCTGTTTCAGCGCAACCGGCAAATCTCGCGGTTGTTCCTGCTACTGCGGTGGCTTCGGCTGCTTCGTCGGTGGCAGTAGCGAAAACCGACGCGAACGAAGCTTATAAGCCTGAACAATATCCGGTGGATCTGTTCCAGAAATACCGGCCCCGACTGGCTGCGATGATTGAAGGCACGTTCAATGGTCGCCATCGCGTTGAGGGCCGCATTGAAGTGATGGATGACTCGTTTCACGTGAAAGAGGAGTTCACGTTCAAGCAGCTGGCGGAGATGGGTTGGAGTGTGCAGCCGATGGAGCGGGGGGTGTTTGTATCCAGAAACAGCGACGGCCTGCGCTATCTGGTTACTGCGTGGCCAATCGACCCGTTTGGTCGCGCTGCCGATGCAACTACAAAGCAGCTTGGTCCTGAAAAGGACACTGCCGCATCGTAACGCTGCAAGCCCCGACTGGGGACCCGCTTGCGGGGTGCGAGGGGCGGGGCTAGGGCGGGGCGTCCCGCCCGTTTTCCATGCCGCAGCCCCAATCCTGCAAGCCGGGTTTTCGCGTTTTGTTCCGTAATGTATCCTCCGGCTACCGTGTCTGGAGATTGGTTATGCGCGTTTGGGTTGCCTTTGCTGGTTTTGCTGCATTCTTTTTTCTGGCTATTCAAGTTACTGGCCCTTGGCGGTTGGGCTTGAGTGATGGTTCTGTGGCGGTTTTGGGGTTTCCGTGGCAGACGAAAATGCAGCCAGCTTTGGCCAATGACACGCGTCAACCGGTAGTTGATGTCAATTCTTTGCCGGAGCCAGTTGTAGCGGTTTCATCCGCTCAGAAATCAATAGCAGCCGTTCCTGCGGATGTTCAATACACGCAAGGCTCTGGTGCTGTGGCAATAAAGTGCCGCGATTCGGCTGGGCATATCAGTTATGAGCAAGGGTCATGCCCGCAAGGGTCTGTATTTACGGGAACGGTTTCGGGTGCTGATATGAACGTGGCTGATCCTGTACCGCATCAGGAGCAAAGCCTTGCGGTGGCTACGTCTGATTCGGTTTCTCCGCCTGAGATACCCGGGTCGAAAGTACTGGTTTCTTCAGATGCTATCCGTGACATGCAGTGCGATGGCCTTGGCAGGGCTAAGCGGTTTAACGAGGTGCAGCGGCGTTCTCGCTCTGATAGTTCAATGATCGCCGAGCATACGAGGATTATCCGGGAAATGGATAATCTGCATTGCCCGGCGCATTTTTTCTAGCCAAATAGATTGTTCAGCATCATTCCCCAGCGGGACTCTAGCCCGCATTGCTTCTTGTAGAAATCATGCCTGCGGGTCAGGCCTTCGATGTGTGTGGCCTGATTCTCGCAAAGCTGCCGATCAATCCGGTAGTGATCAATAAAAATCAGTTCAATCTGCCGGGCTGCGCCTTTGAAGCTGGCGCCCGGTGGATAGATGCGGTCCTCAATCAGGTGCCAGCCTGACCACGCCCCAAAACCTTCTGGTATTCGTCCGAGCGCCTTGAATACCAGAAGCTGGTACGCCATGTACGGTACCGGCTCTGTTCCGGTCTTCCATCGGCTCACTGTGTCCAGGTCGACTTTGCAGACGGTGGCGATATCTGTTGCAGAAACGGAAAACACGGCGTGCATGAGGTCGTTCTGATTTGATTTGAAGTCTGTGCGCGGGAATGTTCTGTTGTTCATCTTCTACACCCTGATATGAAAAAACCCGCCGTTCGTCGGGCGGGTTCTGTATCTATCGGTCGTCTTTCAGGTGAATGCAGGGCGGTTTGCTGGAAACACTCTCCGGATCAATCTACGAATGTTACTTAACATAATATACAGATGTGCTGTCAGATCGTCTGACAGGGCATGCCGTAATACCTCCCCTGCATAAGCTTTTTGAACCCCTCCCGGCAGGGCTATCGTCGCCGCCGCAACCACGGCAATCGAAAGGGCGCTCTTAGAGAAAGCGCGTTTCACATCTTCCCAATACCCGCGTCGTTCCTCGGTCTTGGCCCGTTCTGCCTCAATAATTGCCGACAGTTCTCGGGCGTCTCTTTGCAATATTTTCTGTAATTCCATTAGGGCGTACATGTCTGGCGTGCTTTTCCCGTGCCTCCAGAGACTGACCGCGGAAGCGGTTACGCCCATGTGAATTGCTAGCTGGCGGTCGCTGTCTTTGCTGATCGCTTTTAGCGCCTCGTTCAGAATTTCATTAAGCGAATTCATTGTTTTCTCCTTGTATTGAGGATGCTTGACATCAAGCATGCTCAACATTACCGTATTAAGCATCCTTGATAACGGTAGCACGCCAAACCATGACCAGCAAACGCACAGAAACGACCGCTACGCTTTCTGCACATATTGGAGAAGGTGAACCGTGCGACCGGGATACGAACATGGTTAATCTGAGCATTAGCCGAGATGACATTGGTGTGATCGTCTGGTCTCTGCATTCGCTGTGTTACGACAAGCATATTGAGGCCTGCAAGGCTGCTGAATATGGTGATCTTGCGCGTGCTGCCAAGTTGCGCGGTGACGTGGTTGAGTTGGAAGCCTTGGTCGGTCGTCTTTTTCGCAGTAGTTGGGACGCTTTTTAATGGCCCGCAAACGCCTTAAATCGCCCGGCCTGACGCCCGCTGAGAAAATTGACCTCGGACGGCTCACGGCTGACCAGATCGCCAAAATCGAAGGGCAGGTTACGTTTGCGCTAGGCGAGGAAAACATGACGCGCGTCGCGCTCATGGATGCTTTGCCAGTCGACACCCGGCCTCACGTCGATTCTTGGCTGTTGGGCCTGACCGGCGAAGCAAAAGCCGCCCGCATGTCCGACTTTATGCAAGCTGCGCACCGGGCTGCGGCCTTGGTGGGGCGCGAAGCGCCGCACAAGGATGCGGGCCGGTCGCATGAGACCCCCACTAGTAACACGGGGAGAACTCAAAATTCACCCGATGCCCCCACTATCAAACTCGTTGTGGGTACGGATGGCGAGATCAAGGAATATCCGGTGCGGCGAGGGTGGGGCGGTGATGCCTCATTTATCGATTGGGTATCGTTCACGGTCCATCGCGACACATTCAAATCCTTCGCATCGTTTCTCGAAACCGATGATGACTATGTGCTGGCCTATAGCCCGGTGCTTGAGCATATTTTCGGGTTCGGCGTAACCGCCAAACGTACCAACGGCGCGCAATTCTTCAAGGCCTCGTTTGACCTTGGCGATATGTACGGCCTCGTCTGCATTGGCGGTGCCAAGCAACACGGCAAAATCCTTGTTTCCCTGAGCGGGAAGGGCTGTGCTGCGGCCAAAGAGGGTTGGGAACAACGCCTGGTCGATTTTCTGGAAGACCAAGCGGATCAACCCAAAATCACCCGTATCGATCTGGCTTATGACGACTACATGGGTGAGTTGTACTCGGTCGATAAAGCGTTTGATGACTTCAAAACGGGCTTGTATCAGACCTATCGCGGCAACGGCCCTCAGTGTGAACACTTGGGTAACTGGTACCGCCCAAATGGCAAGGGTCGCACCTTCTGCGTTGGCCTGCGTCGATCCGGCAAATATGGCCGTATCTATGAGCGGGGCAAGAAAGAGGGCTGCAAAGCATCGGAATGGGTGCGCGTCGAAATCGAACACAAAGCGATTGATCGCATTCTGCCGTTCGACATGCTTTTGCAGCCGGGTGCATATCTTGCGGGCAGCTATCCGGCGCTCCAGTGGATCAGCGAAGCGCAATCACGCATTGCCACAACCAAGCTTGAGCTTGAGATCAATGTCGAAAAGGCTATGGAGTGCATCAAGCACCAATACGGCAAATACATTGGCACCTTTGTTCACCTGCTCGGCGCTGAGAAATTCATTCAGCTCGCATCTAAAGAAGGCGTACCTCAACGCCTGAAAGTACCGACTCACACCCTGAGTCCGGCCCCGCTCACGCTGGCCGACCGGCACTCTCTCCCGAATTGCGATCTCAAAACCGGCGAACCACGCTGGAACGAAAACATTCCATTTTCAGCCACCACTACTACGCAAGCGCCTTGGTGGGTTACGGCTTCAGACGGCGCTCATTGAATAAGTGACTAGTCACTAAAGGAAAAGCCATGCGTTTCAAAACCAATGCAACCGTTGTCGGTATCAAGATGTTCAAGGGTGATGTTGAAGGTCAGGCATACGACAACACCACGGTATTTGCGCTGATGGAACAGGATGAAACCAAGGGTACGGCTAAGGGCTTTGCCGTGTCGGATTTCAAATACCCATCGTCCGAACTGTTCCAGCAATACAAGGGCGTGAAGTTCCCGGCTCAAGCCGAACTGGAACTGGAACTGGTCAGTAACGGCAAGGTGCAAAAAACGGTTTTGGTGGGCGTGCGGTTTGCCGGTGCTGTGAACGTCAATGACGGCACGGTTTCCAAGGCGGCCTGATTATGAGCGTCGTTCCGGCTTTCTACGTACAGGATATTGAATCCGGCTACTTCATGAGGTCGGACGGCGAGGGCGGTATTGATTACGTGCCGCTGATTACGGACGCGGAATTTTTCGATGATCGCCAATCGGCCATTGATACGGCGGTTGACTGCCTGAATGGTTGGGTCATTTTCGAGTGCTGGAAAACAGCCTGATGCCTGCCTGCCTGCAAGTGGTCGCATCTCAACCCGCAATGGTTACTGCGGATACGCCTGACCAGTGTTCCGGCTACGTGCTTGTGACCGGGACCGAATACCAGAATTTGCAAGCCGTCGCTTCCATCTGGCAAGTGCCCGATACCGGCGATTTGCAAACCGCGTTCATGTCCAGTTTTACGTTGGTCATGGTCGCTTATCTCTCGGCTTGGGCATATGCCCAGCTTATTAACTTTCTTTCGGAGAAATAAAAATGCTTAAGAAAAACTCGGCAATTGCTTTGTACGCAACTCTGGCTGCTGGATTTGGCACTGTCGCTGCTGGCGCAAATGCTGCTGGTACCGGTCTGGATTTCAGTGCCATTACTGGCGCAATTGATGCCTCTACGATTGTTGCTGCAATTTCGGCTATCGCTGCAATCAAGATTCTGCCGGGCGTTGCCAAGTGGGGTTACAACAAGGTTATCGGCTGGTTTGGTGGTTAATTCCGGCGCTTCAGACGGGGGCTTCGGCCCCTGTTTTTATTGGTGAGGTGCGTAATGGCTTGGCTACTGATTTTCTTTTTATTGGGTCTGCTTGTCGCCGGTGCAGTTGTATACGGCTTCAAAAAATGAAAGCGCTATTGCTGGTTTTGTTATTGGCGGGCTGTGCCACTGATTCGCAATTGACGGAGCATAAACGTGATGAATATATCGCTTGGGATAAAAAGATTACTGATTGCGTTTATCGTATTGGGTGGCCTTGTTATTAGCTCTTCCGCTTTTGCCCGTCAGGTCTGCCCGGATTGCTGGGGGGAGCCCGGTGGCAAAACCAAGGGTCCGACGCCTGTCCAGTCGGCGACAACAATGAGTAGTGATAACGCTCATACCTACAATTGGACGCTCAAGTCTGCATCGCCGAGCGGCGCTGTTTATTCCATTACTGATACGTGGCAAAGCTGCCGTTATAACCCCGGCGGCGACCCTATTTGCACCCCGAACACGTCTACCTCTGATGCAGGTACTAGTGTTCAGTGCACCACTACGTATCCTCTTTTTGATACGTCTACTTATGAGTGTTACAACAATTCGGCTGCTCCGCCTCAAACTTGCTCTTCTAAAGATGGGACTTCAGCCGGTAAAAAGTACGTTCCAATTGCAGGCTCCTCCGTGTCAAACGGTGCGGCCAACATTACGAATTCCGGCGCGTTTAATTCTCAACTTGCCTCTGGCCTAAGCTCCAATATCGGCGGTTGTGAAGCTCAGGAAGTGCAGTGTGATGTTGATGCGACCACTGGGGGCTACGCGGCTTATTCTGGTACCGGTGACACGCAAGCCTATTACAGCTGCCAGATGCGCTATACGGGCGATGATGGTGCAGGTGCCGACATCACCTATGCGACCCCAGCCAGTGACGCTAAGTCAGCTCCTCCGGCGAAGTCTCAGGATTGCCCTGTTGGTACCAGCTTTTCTACCATTGGATCGGGTTCTGACAAGCTTTCTGGTTGTGTGGCGGATAATCCGGCCGCTTCACCTACGAGCTGCCCGGCTGGGACTTCTTTTTCTACTGTCGGGTCCGGTTCCGGTGCGATTTCGGGGTGTCTCGCCACGCCGAGCAATACACCTGCCACTTCTGCGGCTGATTGCCCTCCGGGTTCGCTGTTCGGACAAATGGGTAATCTTTCGGGGTGCCTTGTTTCTCCGACGACTACTGATAGCACTTTGACGAATCGTGTTCCCGGTACGAATACAAATAGTTCGCTTCCGCCAGGCACTACGGCGTGCCTTTCTAATTGCACGAGCAATCCAAAATCCAATTCTTCGAGTCCGACGCCTACGCCCACCACGCCTACGCCTACACCGTGCCCGACCGGGCAAACGTGCACTGATACACCAGGCGATTCAAAGGTGGGTGCAAATGCGCCGGATAAAGGGTCTTTTTATACGCCCGGTACGGATAAGCTAAATGATGTGTTTTCGGATTTTTCGAAGAATATGCAGCAAAGCCCGATTCTCTCGGGTGCATCGGGTTTCTTTAATTTCAGTGGCGGGGGTAGTTGTCCCACGTGGACTATTCCATCCGTTCATATGCCGTTTGGCTCTTTACCTTCAATCTATATTGATCAGTTTTGCGGGCCAGCTGCGCAATCAATGTACGCAATTATCAAAGTGGTTTTGCTTTGCGTGGCTACGTTTTTTGCCTTTCGCTGGGCGATTCTGTAAGGGGTAAATGATGGATTGGTCTTGGCTGAGTGAAAAACTCGACAATCTTGGTAATTGGTTTTTGCTGGTTATCAAGGCTGTTTTTGCTGCGCTGGCTGATTTCATTGGCGATATGTTTATCGCCATTGTCAAAGCGTTGCTTGGCGCAATTCTGTTTTTGTTTCAATCGTTGCCCGCACCTTCTTTTTTGAATGGTGGTATGTCCGGCGTAACCGGCATGCTGCCTGATTACCTTGTTTATTTTTTGACCGTAACCGGTTTTGGTCAGGCAATGGCAATTTTGGGTACTGGCGTCGCTTTTCGTCTTTTGCGTAAGGTCGTTACCTTGGGGCAATGGTAAATGTTTACCTTTCATGAGGGTTTGCCGGGTCATGGCAAAACGTGGGAAGCCGTGGTTTATCACATCCTTCCGGCCATATCGAAACAGCGGAAAGTGTTCACCAATATTCGCGGCATGGACCATGGCAAGGTGTCAGAACTGACCGGCGTCCATGTGGATCGTGTTTCGGAATTGCTGGTGCAAATCGAATGGGACGATACGCGTCGCATTGACAAGCTGGTCGAAAATGACGCCTTGGTGGTGATTGATGAGTTGCAGGATTTCTGGCCCGCAAAAGGGCAGGTGAGTCCCGAGATAACTGAGTTTGTGACTCAGCACCGTCACCGTGGGCTTGATCTCGTGGCCATGGGTCAGGATTTGCGCGACTGCCATGCGCTCTGGAAGCGCCGCGTAGAAAATAAAGTCGTGTTTGTGAAGCAATCGGCGCTTGGTCGAGACCACAAGTACGCCTGGACAATGTTTAAGGCCAAAGGCCCGGAAAAATTCCAGAAGATCAATAACGGCACGCGGGAATACGAGCCCAGGTTCTTTGGTGTGTATAAGACTAAGCGCGACGATGCGACCAACATGGAGCACTACAAAGATGATCGCGCCAACCTTCTGAAAACTAAATTCTTCCGGTTCCAGTTGCCGCTGGTGTTCATCATGGCCGGGGTGGCGGTGTGGTATCTCTGGGGCTTCTTTCACAAGTCGCCCGTTCATGTTGCGCCAAAAAATCAGGAGCGTGCTTATGTCGTCAATTCACCCAAAGCGCCGGCTGTTTCAGCGCAACCGGCAAATCTCGCGGTTGTTCCTGCTACTGCGGTGGCTTCGGCTGCTTCGTCGGTGGCAGTAGCGAAAACCGACGCGAACGAAGCTTATAAGCCTGAACAATATCCGGTGGATCTGTTCCAGAAATACCGGCCCCGACTGGCTGCGATGATTGAAGGCACGTTCAATGGTCGCCATCGCGTTGAGGGCCGCATTGAAGTGATGGATGACTCGTTTCACGTGAAAGAGGAGTTCACGTTCAAGCAGCTGGCGGAGATGGGTTGGAGTGTGCAGCCGATGGAGCGGGGGGTGTTTGTATCCAGAAACAGCGACGGCCTGCGCTATCTGGTTACTGCGTGGCCAATCGACCCGTTTGGTCGCGCTGCCGATGCAACTACAAAGCAGCTTGGTCCTGAAAAGGACACTGCCGCATCGTAACGCTGCAAGCCCCGACTGGGGACCCGCTTGCGGGGTGCGAGGGGCGGGGCTAGGGCGGGGCGTCCCGCCCGTTTTCCATGCCGCAGCCCCAATCCTGCAAGCCGGGTTTTCGCGTTTTGTTCCGTAATGTATCCTCCGGCTACCGTGTCTGGAGATTGGTTATGCGCGTTTGGGTTGCCTTTGCTGGTTTTGCTGCATTCTTTTTTCTGGCTATTCAAGTTACTGGCCCTTGGCGGTTGGGCTTGAGTGATGGTTCTGTGGCGGTTTTGGGGTTTCCGTGGCAGACGAAAATGCAGCCAGCTTTGGCCAATGACACGCGTCAACCGGTAGTTGATGTCAATTCTTTGCCGGAGCCAGTTGTAGCGGTTTCATCCGCTCAGAAATCAATAGCAGCCGTTCCTGCGGATGTTCAATACACGCAAGGCTCTGGTGCTGTGGCAATAAAGTGCCGCGATTCGGCTGGGCATATCAGTTATGAGCAAGGGTCATGCCCGCAAGGGTCTGTATTTACGGGAACGGTTTCGGGTGCTGATATGAACGTGGCTGATCCTGTACCGCATCAGGAGCAAAGCCTTGCGGTGGCTACGTCTGATTCGGTTTCTCCGCCTGAGATACCCGGGTCGAAAGTACTGGTTTCTTCAGATGCTATCCGTGACATGCAGTGCGATGGCCTTGGCAGGGCTAAGCGGTTTAACGAGGTGCAGCGGCGTTCTCGCTCTGATAGTTCAATGATCGCCGAGCATACGAGGATTATCCGGGAAATGGATAATCTGCATTGCCCGGCGCATTTTTTCTAGCCAAATAGATTGTTCAGCATCATTCCCCAGCGGGACTCTAGCCCGCATTGCTTCTTGTAGAAATCATGCCTGCGGGTCAGGCCTTCGATGTGTGTGGCCTGATTCTCGCAAAGCTGCCGATCAATCCGGTAGTGATCAATAAAAATCAGTTCAATCTGCCGGGCTGCGCCTTTGAAGCTGGCGCCCGGTGGATAGATGCGGTCCTCAATCAGGTGCCAGCCTGACCACGCCCCAAAACCTTCTGGTATTCGTCCGAGCGCCTTGAATACCAGAAGCTGGTACGCCATGTACGGTACCGGCTCTGTTCCGGTCTTCCATCGGCTCACTGTGTCCAGGTCGACTTTGCAGACGGTGGCGATATCTGTTGCAGAAACGGAAAACACGGCGTGCATGAGGTCGTTCTGATTTGATTTGAAGTCTGTGCGCGGGAATGTTCTGTTGTTCATCTTCTACACCCTGATATGAAAAAACCCGCCGTTCGTCGGGCGGGTTCTGTATCTATCGGTCGTCTTTCAGGTGAATGCAGGGCGGTTTGCTGGAAACACTCTCCGGATCAATCTACGAATGTTACTTA